>JBCCYT010000089.1:0-17711 GCA_039188975.1 Actinomycetota bacterium | reverse complement strand
CCATGTCGATCCCCGACGACACGCCGGCGGCGGTGACGACCTTGCCGTCGAACACGACCCGCTCGTCGGCGACCGGGGTGACGCCGTAGCCGGCCAGCATCTCGACCGCAGCCCAGTGGGTCGTGGCCCGCTTGCCGTCCAGCACCCCGGCGGCTCCCAGGATCAGTGACCCGGTGCACACCGACGTCGTCCACGTCGAGCCGGCATCGATGGTGCGCACCCACTCGAGGATCTCTTCGTCGGCGGCCGCGGCAAAGGTGCCGCCGACCCCACCGGGCACGACCAGAACGTCGGCAGCATCGACCTCATCGAGCGTGTGAGTCGCAGTCACGCCGAGGACCCCGGTGTCGGCCATAAACGGCCCGGTGGTCTTGCCGACGCTGATCGCCTCGGCGTCAGGGAGCCGGCTCAACACGTCGTGAGGTCCGATGATGTCGAGGGCGGTGAGCCCCTCGTAGAGGAAGAAGGCGATGCGCATGCGTTTGCATCGTGGCACGGCTGGGGCTCAGACTTCGAGCCATGGAGTTGACCCACCTGCCCTCGACGGCAACCGGTTCCGCCGTCGCCGAGGTCCTGCGGCGAGACGGTGCCGTGATCGTCGACGATCTGGCGTCTGACGAGCTGCTCGATCGCTTCTTCGACGAGATGGCGCCGCACGTCGACGCCACGCCCAATGGTGCCGACGGCTTCACCGGCTACACGACTCGTCGAACCGGTGGACTCCTCGCCCGCTCCGACGCCTCCCACGAGTTCGTCATGCATCCGACCGTGCTCGCAACGTGCGATGACTTCCTGAGTCATGTCACGAGCTACCAGCTGCACCTGACCCAGATCATCGACATTGGCCCCGCCGCCGACGTGCAACCGATCCACCGCGATCAATGGGCCTTCGACTTCTTTCCGTTCCCGACCGGCTACGACGTGCAGTGCAACACCATCTGGGCAGGCGACGACTTCACCGAAGCGAACGGCGCGACCCGTGTGATCCCCGGAAGCAATCAACTCGGCGATGGCCTGCAGTTCACGATCGAGGATTCGATTCCGGCCGAGATGGCGCGCGGCTCGGTGCTGTTCTACAGCGGCAGCGTGTACCACGGCGGAGGACCGAACACGACCGACGCACACCGCCGAGCCATCAACATCACCTACAACGCCAGCTTTCTCCGCCAGGAAGAAAACCAATACCTCTCGGTCCCCCAGGAGCAAGCCGCAACCTTTCCCGAGGCACTGCAACGACTCATGGGGTACCAGATGGGGGCGTATGCGCTCGGGTATGTCGACGACCTCCGCGATCCCATCAGCGTGCTGCGGGACTCGACCGCGCCCGGTGCTGCGTTCACCGGGCAGCTCGTCATCGACACCGACACGAAGCTCGAAGAACTCCGAGACTGACCGTCAGTTCGCAGCCCAGAACTCGCGCAGTCGAGCAACGAAACGGTCGGGATCGACGAGGTGGGGGTAGTGGCCCAGATCGGGCCACACGTCGGTCTCTGCATTCGTGATGAAGCCAGCGAGCCACTCCCGGTAGTCCGCTTCGGGCTCGACCCCGAAGACCGTGAGGTACGGCACCCCGTTGCCGGCATAGGCCGCCAACGCGGCCTCGATGATGGCGTTGATCTCATCCTCCGGCAGCGCAAAAACGAGATCCCACACCCCGAGCACGACCTCTTGTCGAGGGTTACGGAGATGATCCACTCGCGCCATCTCCGCCGGGTCGATCACCCCGCCTGCCAGAAGTGCGAAGAGGCCGTCGATCACGGCGCGAAAGGACTGTGGGTCGCGGAGCATGATCTCGAAATCGGCGAGCTGCGCCTTGAACGACCCCAGTTTCAGGCTCTGGTCGACATTGACGATCGAGGCAACGGGGGCGCCGGCACCAACGGCGGTCGCGACCATGCCGCCGAGCGAATGGCCGACAAGGTGGACCGTTCCCATCGCGTCGATCGCTTGCACGACCGTGACAACATCACCCGCCATCGACTCCAGGTCATAGGAATCGCCCAGACCCGACCCGCCGTGACCGCGCAGATCCATCGTGTACACATGGCGATCGGCGGTGAGTCGCTGGACGATCGGATCCCAGACCTCTCGTCGCTCGGTGATGCCATGCAGCAACAGTGTCGGCGGTCCATCGCCGCCGTGATCGGTGTAGGCGATTCGGGTACCGCCATTGTCGACGTCAAGGTGGGTTGTCATCTCAGAAACCTCAGTGCGGTTGCATGCCAAGCAGATCGTCACGAACGGACCTGCGGTCGTGCTGGGTCGGTCCTCACGAGAGGACCTCTTTGGCGATGATGGTCTTCATGATTTCGCTGGTTCCGCCGTAGATCCGGGCCACGCGAGCATCGGCATACGCCACACTGATCGGGTACTCGGTCATGAAGCCGTAGCCGCCGAACAGTTGCAGACACTTGTCCGTCACCCGTCCCTGCAACTCGGTTGCCCACAGCTTCGCCTTCGCCGCGTCTGCGGCAGAGAACTCGCCCGCGTTGAGGCGAACCACACAGTCGTCGATGTAGGGCCGAGCGACCGACAGCTCGGTCTCACATTCGGCCAACACGAACTTCGTGTTCTGGAAATCCGCGATCCGGGCACCGAATGCCGTGCGTTCTTTGACATAGGCAACCGTCCAGTCGAGCGCCGCCTTGGCGACAGCAACGCCGCCAACCGCGAGCGACAGTCGCTCTTGCGCCAGGTTGTCGGTGAGGTACGCCATCGCGTGTCCCTCGTCACCGAGCACATTGGCGGCGGGCACCCGCACATCGGTGAAAAACAACTCGGCCGTGTCGGCTGACTTCTGCCCGATCTTGTCGAGGTTGCGGCCCCGTTCGAAACCACCCATCCCTCGTTCGATCACCAGCAGTGACAAGCCGTGGCGTCCGGCATCGGGATCGGTGCGAACGACCGTGACGACCAGGTCGGCGTTGATCCCGTTGGTGATGAACGTCTTCGCGCCGTTCACGACGTACTCGTCGCCATCGCGAACCGCCTTCGTCGCGATCGATGCCAGGTCCGAACCGGTGCCGGGTTCGGTCATGGCGATCGCAGAGATGAGCTCACCGCTCGACAGTCCCGGAAGCCACCGATCACGTTGCTCGTCGTTGGTCAGCTCAGAGAAGTAGGGCGCCACGACATCGTTCACGAGCGTGATGCCGTTGCCGGCACCACCCATGCCGGCGTACTGGAGCTCCTCGTTGACGATCGTGTTGAACCGGAAATCGCTGCTTCCGCCACCGCCGTGGCTTTCGGGCAGATTGAAGCCGACGAACCCGTTGGCGCCTGCCTTCGCGTACACGGCGCGGTCCATGATCCCGGCGGCCTCCCACTCGTCGATGGAGGGCGACATCTCGTTCGCAACAAAGTCGCGAACAGCGGATCGGAAGAGGTGGTGCGACTCGTCGTACATCGTCATGGGTAGCTACCACGATGGGTGCGGCAACACAGTATCGACCAACTAGACAGCGTGTTCAGCTCTTTGGCGTATTTTGGTGCGGTCGTCTGATCCTGGTGCGCGGCCGTCCCGTCAGATCTTGCGGTCATGCCCGACCCAGTAGGGATCACGCAGCGTCGCAAGATAGAGCTTCCCGTTCGGTTGGCGAGGCAGCGACTCATGCACATCGATCGAGCGCGGAACCTTGTGGCGCCCAAGGCGCTCCCGTGCGAAGGCGACCAGCTCTTCGGTGGTCGCCGACCCGCCCCGAGCGAACTCAACCGCGGCTTTGACCTGCTCGCCCCATTCGTCGTCAGGCACACCGAAGACGGCGACGTCGACGACCGCCGGGTGTTCGAGCAGCGCTTGTTCGACCTCGACGGGGTACACGTTGACCCCGCCAGTGATGATCATGTTGGTCGCCCGATCGGCGAGAAAGATCCAGCCGTCGGCATCGACCCGACCCATGTCGCCAAGCGTGAACATGCCCGGTCGCAGATACGCCGCCGCCGTCTTCTCCGGAGCGTTCCAGTACACAAACGGTTCTGGCTTCGTCGGGGTGTGGCAAAAGAGCCGACCGACCGTGTCGGGCGGCAGGGCCTCCCCGTCGTCGTCGACCGCAACGACCTCGAAGCCCGGTACCGGGCGGCCCACCGTCCCAGGGTGCGCTTGCCAGTCGTGGCTGTCGACTCGGGTGAACACCCCCGCCTCAGACGTACCCCAGTACTCGACGAGGATCGGCCCGAGCCAGTCGATCATCTCCTGTTTGACGGCTGGGGCAATGGGCGCGGCGCCGTGGAGCACGGTGTCGAGCGACGACAGGTCCCGAAGCCGGGCGGCGTCGCTCAGCCGCAGCATCCGAACCATCATCGTCGGGACGAGATGGGTCCGGCGGACCTGCTCGGCTTCGATCAGTCCGAGGGTGCGAGCCGCATCAAACTTCCGCATGATCCGCAACGTGGCGCCATTGCACAGATCGAAGAACGCAAAGCCGCCAACGGCTGCGTGATACGCCGGGCCGGTGACGAGGTGCACGCCGTCGCCGGTCATTGCGACGGCGCGGCCAGCTTCGCGTTGGGAGTCGAGCATCGCATCGAGCGCGTCGGGGATCGCCCGCTTGACACCCTTGGGATGGCCGGTGGTGCCGGACGTGTACGAGAACCGCGAACCAGGCGGTGCGTCCAGCGCGAACGGGGTGGTGTCGCCGCCCGCGACCATGGCCTCGTAGTCGTCACCGAAGCAGACGGTCGTGATGTCGTCGGGCACCAGGTCGGCAAGATCGTCCTCGGCGAACACCATCGCCAACCCAGCGTCGCGGGCGACATAGGTGACTTCGCTCGGCGCGAGCAGACCATTGATCGGAACGAGCCAAACACCAGACAAAACGGCAGCGAGGTAGAGCTCGAAGAACTCAGCCCGATTCTCGGTGAGCGTCCCGACATGGCCCCCGACGGGCACACCGGCATCGTGCAATGCGCGCCCGAGGCGGGTCGCCCGGTCGAGCAACTCCCCAAAGGTTCGGGTCGTGCCGAGATCGTCGATGAGCGCCGGTCGTTCCGGGTGGATGAGTGCGGTCTCGATCACCCCGGATCAGCCGCCCGTCGTTGACCAGTGCCACGGTTCGCTCGGCAAATTGAAGAAGCCGAACTCCGGGGCGACCTCGGACAGGGCGCGGAAGACGTCGGTGTCGCGGGAACGGATGACACGCCCGTTGACGGTGAAGTCGATCGCCAGACCCAGCTCGTGCTGGCTCAGTCCCGGCCGCGCCGTCGGCGGTCGGCACTGGCTCGCAGGCATTTCCCAAACCGCGTAGTCGGAGGTGCCGCAGTTGGCCCGACGGAGCCGGATCTGGCTCTCGATGCTGCGATATCCGCCCCCGCCGAGGTTGAAGCCGCGAGCGGACATGGCCGCAAGAATCCCTCGCACCTGATCCTCGACCAGCACGTTCACCGTGATCCCGCCAACGACCACCAGGTCGACGTCGGCGCCGGGAGGAATCTGGACGCTGCCGCCACCGGGGGGTAGTCGATCGGCGATCGCATCGGCGATGCGTTGTTCTTCCACCCGGATCTGTTCGGACAGGTCGGCCTCGAGTTCGGCAAGCGCGGCGGCTTCACCCAGCCGACGTTCTTGGCGATCGACCGCCTGGGACAACAAGTCGGCTTCGAGCAAGAGCGCCGTGTCGAGTTCCGCAAGCCGCATCTCCATGTCGACGCGGCTCTGCTCGGCTTGCTGTGTCGCCTGGGCGGCGAGTTCGCGCTGAAACTCGAGCTCGGCGCCGATCGCCCGAAGATCGTCCAAGCCCTCGAAGCCGGTACCGGTCGCGAACTCGGCGAGCGTTTGCTCACGAGTTGCAGCCCATGGATCATCGCCGAGGATGTCGAGGTCATCGAACCCTTGGAACGACACATAGTTGTCGACCACGGCTGCCTGAAGGTCGAGCCGGGCCTGTTCCTGTTGCGCCTCGAGGTCGATGATGGCCGTTTCTGCCCGTGCTTGGGTGGCTTCGGCTTCCGCGAGGGTGCGATTTGCTGCTTCGACCGCAGCCCGTTGTGCATCAACGTTTGCTTGGGCGGCTGCGAGGGCAGCTTCGAGGTCTTCGACCTCAGCGTTGGCCGCGTCGATTTCCGAGGCGAGGTCGGCGGCCTGGGCCTGCACTTCCTTGCGCTCTTGGCGAAGCTCGTCGGGGGTCGCCGCAGAGACCACGGTCGCTGCGACACTGAGTGTGGCGGCAGCCGCGATGAAGGCCACTCTGCGGTGGCGAGCGAAAAACGGACCCGTACCCATGGTCGTCACGTGTTCGTAATGAACGGCGAAACGATACCGGCCATGAACACCGTTGTCGCCTCGGTGGTGCCCTCTGGCCTAGGAGATGATTGCCTCGGGGCCGATCGTCGGTGGCGCCGTGTTGAGAGCCTCCATCGCAAAACCGGCGGCGGTCTTGTAACGGGCCATGAACGACTCGATCTCCGCTCGGGGAAGAACGTCCTCGATCCTGTCGAACACGCCGCCGCAGCGACGTTGGACCTCGCCGAGGATCGCAATCGGACCGGCGTCCCGGTTGCGCAGGATCAGGGCCGAAATGTCGGCATGCAGCGCCGCCTCGTAGGCGGCGAGCGCATCGGGTGTCACGCCATGGGTGATCATCGCCGCTCCGAGCACACGCGCATCGACGATTGCCTGGCTCGCACCGTTCGACCCCACCGGATACATGACGTGGGCCGCGTCGCCGAGCAGCGCCATGCGCCCATCGAGCCAGGTCGGCGCAGGGTCCCGGTCGACCATCGGGTACTCCCAGACCTGCGCGGCCCGCTCGACGAGCGCCGGGATGTCGAGCCAGTCGAAGTTCCAGTCGGCGAACGCAGGCAAGAAGACGCCCGGGTCGACAGGTCGGTTCCAACTCGCCGTGTTCCAGCCCGCGGCCGGGTCGAACGTCACTTCGGCGATCCAGTTCTGACGTTGCAGGCCGGTGACCGGATCGACCGGTCCGATCGGATAGTGAATGAAGCGTTGGTCGAGGTTTCCGACGAGCGTGAACGATGCTCCTGTTCGGATCGGAGCGCCGAGCGCCGTTCCTCGCCACAGGACGGCACCGCCCCACACCGGATCGCCTTCGTCGGGAAAGCGTTGGCGGCGAGCCGTCGAATGAAGCCCGTCGGCGCCGATCAGGATCGATCCCTCGATGTCGACCGTCGTCGCGTTTGCTCGGTCTTCGAACGTTGCCGTGATGGTCGAGGCACGCTGGGTATAGCCCAGCAGCCGGTGCCCTTCGACGACGGCATCGGGGCCACATCGGTCCCGTACCGCATCGAGCAGCAGCATCTGGAGTTCACCGCGATGCACCGAGAACTGGGGCCAGCGATACCCGGCGCGCCGGCCGCGTGGCTCGGCCCACACGTCGTTGCCGTTGCGTCCGACCAATGCCCATTCGTCGGCTTCGACCCCGATCGATGGCAGGTGGTCGGCGAGTCCGAGGTCGGTGAGCTCGCGCACGGCGTTGGGTTGCAGGTTGATTCCGACACCGAGTGGCTGGAGACGCCGAGACGATTCGAAGACCCGGACCGGCACCCCGATCTGATGGCAGGTGAGGGCAACGGCCAGCCCGCCAATGCCGCCGCCGGCAACGATGACCTGGCCCGGTCTCAACCCCATCAGATGCGCTCGAAGTAGCGCTGCATCTCCCAGTCGGTGACGGCTGCGTCATGGGCGGCGATCTCTTGACGGAGATGATGCGTGTAGTGGTCGACGACGAGGTCACCGAAGAACCGGCGGGCGGCGTCGCTGGTCGTGAACCGATCGACCGCCTCTCGCAGCGTCCCCGGAACCCGCTCGACGTCGGAGGCATAGACGTCACCGCGAAACTCGTCGGGCGGCTCGATCTGATGCTCGATGCCATCGAGCCCTGACGCAAGGGCGGCGGCATACACCAGGTATGGATTGACGTCACCACCGGGGATGCGGTTCTCGATCCTGAGGCTCGCGCCCGAACCAACAACGCGAAAGCCGGCGGTGCGGTTGTCGGTCGACCAGGCCAGCCGAGTCGGAGCCCAGCTCTGATCCTGGTAGCGCTTGTAAGCGTTGATCGTCGGGGCGACAAACGGCATGAGATCCGCGGCATGGTGCATCCAACCGCCGAGGAACCAGCGGAACGTGTCGCTTTCCATGCCGCCGGCGAAGGTGTTGTCGTCACCTCGCCACAGCGACAGATGCACATGGCAGCTGTTGCCCGGCTGGGTGGCATCGGGCTTGGCCATGAACGTGACGGCAACGCCGAGCGAATCGGCCAGCTCCTTCATTCCCTGCTTCATCACGACGTGGCGGTCAGCCATGGTGAGGACATCGGCGTAGCGGATGTTGAGTTCGTGCTGGCCGATCGCTGCCTCGCCCTTGGAGTTCTCGACTGGAACCTCGCTGTCGCGCAAGGCCCGCCGGGCCGCGCCGACATAGTCCTCCACCCGACTCGCCTGGAGCAGGTGGTAGTCCTCGACGTACCAGCCCGCTGCCTCCAGATCGCGATAGCCCGTCCGGTGGGCATCGCGGTAGGAGGTGCGGAACAAGAAGAACTCGAGTTCGCTGGCGGCCGCCGCGTGGAATCCGGCTTCCGTGAGTCGATCGATCTGTCGGCGCAGGATCGAACGGGGTGCGACGGCCACCGGCTCGTGAACGGCATCGTCGATCACGTCGCACAAAACGAACGCAGTACCGGTGGTCCAGCCGGCCCGCCGCAAGGTGGCGAGGTCAGGGACCAGGTGGAAGTCGCCGTAGCCCTTCTCCCAGTTGGCGTAGGCAAACCCGTGGACCGGTTCCATCTCCATGTCGACGGTGAGGAGGTAGTCGCATCCGTGGGTGCCGTGCTCGACGCACGACTCGAGGAAGAAGTCGGCGTCGAATCGCTTGCCCATCGTGCGGCCGTAATGGTCGGTGAACCCGAGCACGACCGAGTCGATGTCGCCGTCAGCGACGGCGCTGCGTAGTTCCTCGATCTGCATCGGATCTCCTTCGTTGCGGGTCGGGTTGGTCGAGCGGACAGGTCAGTCCAGACGACCGTCACACGCAGCCGCAAACACGGCTGCGGCGAACTCGTGGTCGACCGTCACCGGATTGGTGGCGGCGGTCGGGTCGACGACGGCCGCAGCCGCAACCGTGTCGACGGCGTCGGCAGCAACGCCGAGGTCGACCAGGGTGTTCGGCACGTCCAGTTCCTGGCGAAGGCGCAAGACATGGTCGAGCACGTCATCGAACGAGGTGCCGACGCCGCAGTACGCCGCGAGTTGCGCCATGACCGGCTCGATCGCAGGCCGGTTTGCGATCAACACGTAGGGCATGACGACTGCGTTGGTCATGCCGTGATGCGTGTCGAAGTGCACGCTGCACGGATGAGAGATCGCGTGCATCGCGCCGAGGCCCTTCTGAAAGGCGACCGCGCCCATGCTGGCGGCTGCGAGCATCTTCACGCGAGCGTCAAGATCGTTCGGGGTGGACGCTGCGGTGGGCAGATTCTCGAAGACGAGGCGACACCCTTCCATGCCGATGCCCTGGCACATCGGGTGATAGATCGAGGTGCAGATCGCCTCGAGCGAGTGCGACAGTGCGTCGATCCCGGTTCCGACGGTGAGCATTCGGGGGAGCCCGACGGTGAGTTCTGGATCGGCGATCACGGTCACCGGCAACATCTTCGGGTGGTACACGATGACCTTGCGCTTGGTCGTTTCGTTGATCACCACGCCGGCCCGCCCGACCTCACTGCCGGTGCCCGCGGTGGTCGGGATTGCGATCGACGGCGCGATCGCGTCCGGATCAGCACGGGTCCACCAGTCGCCGATGTCTTCGAAGTCCCAGATGGGTCGGGTCTGGCCGGCGGCGAACGCGATGATCTTGCCGACGTCGATCGCCGACCCGCCACCCACGGCGATGACGCCGTCGTGCTCGGCCCCGCGAAAGACCTCCACTCCGGCGGTGACATCGCGCCCGACCGGGTTGGGTCGTAGATCGCTGAAGACGGCCGACGGAACTCCAGCCTCGGCAAGCGACGCTTGGACGGCGGCGATCGGCGGGAGATCGACCATGCCGGGATCGGTCACGATGAGCGGATTCGAGATGCCCGCCTCGTGGCACGCATCGGCGGTCTCGGCAACCCGCCCGGCGCCGGTGCGGATCGAGTTTGGGAAGCTCCAGGTGGTGTTGATCATTCGCTGGTCTCGGTCATGAAGGTGTCTCGTTCTGTGCTGCGATGAAATGTCGGGAACGGGGAGCGGTGGTTCAGTCGTTCTTCGCGGTGAGGCCACCGTCGACCGAGATGATGGCACCGGTGATGAACGATGCTGCTGGAAGCGCAAGGCTCAGTGTGATGTGCGCGACCTCCTCAGGGTCGCCGTAGCGACGCAGGGCGGTGCGGCGTCGGGCGAATGTGTCACGCATGGCTTCGGGAAGGAACTCGGTCATGCCGGTGACGATGGGGCCGGGGCAGATTGCGTTGACGGTGATGCCGTGGACCCCGAGGTCGACGGCGAGGGCTCGGGTGAGGCCCACGACGCCGTGCTTCGCTGCCGTGTAGGGGGCCATGTTGCGCTGGGCCCCGATGCCTTCGGTGGACGAGATGTTGATGATGCGGCCCGCGCCGCTCGCCTTGAGGTCGTCGAGGCAGGCTCGGATCACTCGCTGATGAGCGGTGAGCATCACGTCGAGTGCCTTGGTCCATTCGTCCTCGAAGCCCGGTGCGTCGATCGGCGAACCGGCGCCAACCCCCGCATTGTTGACGACGATGTCGATCGGGCCGAGTGCGGTGTGAATCTCCGCAACTGCGGCGTCGATAGCCGTCGGGTCGGTGACGTCGAGGGAAACCCCCAGTGCGGTGCCGCCCACCGACCGGATGCGCTCGACGACGGAGGAGACGCTGTCGGCCCCGAGGTCGGTGACGGCGACCTTCGCGCCTTCATCGGCGAAGAGAAACGCCGTTGCTCGACCCATGCCGGACGCAGCGCCGGTGATGAGCACGACCTTGTCGGCGACAGACCGACTGAGGGTGCTGAGCCGTTCGGTCACGACCCGTCCCCGGTCGGTGGGTGGGCGTCGACGCTGAGCCGAAACTCGAGGTGATGGGTGTAGGTCTCGCCCGGACGGAGCACGGTGCTCGGCGCCCACGCCTGATTCGGGGCGTCGGGCACGTGTTGTGGTTCGACGGCGAGCGCCGCGAACGGCCCGTGGTGCCGGCCACCACCCCCGGGCCCGTCGAGAAACGCGCCGGTGTAGAACTGGGCCGCGGGATGATCCGACCACACGTCCAGCCGGCGGCCGCTGGCGGGATGATCCACACGGGCGTGTCGACGAAATCCGTCGCCATCGATCATGAAACAGTGGTCGTAGCCGTGGGGGAGGGGAAAGCCAATCCGTGCGCCCAAGCTGGCGCCGCTCCGCAGGTCGAAGGGGCCATCGGCGTCGACCGGTGGTCCGTCCGGGATCAGGTCGTCGTCGACCGGGACCACCCTCGATGCGTCGATCGTCACGACATGTGCGTCGATCGTTGCTTCCGTCGGCCCGCCGAGGTTCCAGTAGGCGTGATTCGTCATCGAGCAGACGGTCGCCGCGTCGGTCGTGGCTTCGAAGTCGATCGAGATCGTGGCGGCGTCGAGCCGGTAGGTCACGGTTGCGTCCAAGGCGCCAGGAAATCCCATGTCCCCGGCTGGGCTGTGCCGCGAGAAACGCACGGTCTGCTCATCGAGTTGGTCGCCGTGCCAGGCGACGGTGCCAAAGCCGGCGGTTCCGCCGTGCAAGATGTTCGCCCCCTCGTTGGCGTCGAGGGTGTGCTCGGTGTCGTCGAGGGTGAACCGAGCGCCGCCGATGCGGTTGGCAAAGCGGCCGACCGTGATGCCGAGATGGGGGTTGCGGTCGCGTCGATCGTCGTCGGAATCGAGCCGGAGCGTGATGTCGCAAACGTCGCCGTTTCGGTCGGGGGAGCGCACGACCTCGATCGCAGCGCCGTGATCGACCAGTTCGACTTCGATCCCGTCGGTTGAGTGCAACGTGAAACGGTGGAGCGCCACACCCGCACCCTACGCAGGTTCGTCGCCTCCGTCCGGTGAGGGCTACCGTCCGGCCATGGATCTTGGACTCTCGCTCGGATATTGGGGTCGGGGAATGCCCGACAATCTGGTCACCATGGCCGTCGAAGCGGAGAAGGCCGGGTTCGACGCGGTTTGGACCGCAGAGTCGTGGGGTTCTGATGCGTTCTCGCCGCTGGTGCTGATCGCGGCCCACACCGAACGCATCAAGCTCGGTACGGGGGTGGTGCAGCTCTCCGCTCGCACCCCGGCCGCGACCGCGATGCACGCGGTCACGCTCGACCACATCTCCAACGGTCGGACCATTCTCGGGCTCGGCGTGTCGGGGCCCCAGGTGGTCGAAGGGTGGTACGGGATGCCGTCTCGAAAGCCGCTGGCTCGAACTCGCGAGTACGTCGACATCTTGCGCGAGATCTTCCGTCGTGAAGGTCCGGTCGCCTACGACGGCGACCACTATCAGTTGCCGTTCAGTGGCGACGGCACCGAAGGGCTCGGAAAGCCGCTGAAGATCATGACCCACCCGCTTCGAGAGATTCCGATCTGGATCGGCGCAGAGGGCCCGAAGAACGTTGCCCAAACCTGTCAGATCGCCGATGGTTGGATCCCGCTCTACTACTCGCCGTGGCGAGCCGAGGTGTACCACGAGCAGATCGTTGGGCGAAAGATCGGGTTCGAGATCGGCGTCAACGTGACCTTCAAGGTCGGCGATGTCGAAGAGAGCCTCTGGCCGACGCGCGGGTCGCTCGGCTTCTACATCGGCGGCATGGGGGCCAAAGGGCAGAACTACCACACGAAGCTGATGGCCCGAATGGGATTCGAGCGCGAGGCGTACACGATCCAAGAGCTCTTCATGGAAGGGAAGCGAGAGGAGGCGATCGCCCACGTTCCGCTCGAGTTCGCAGACGAGATCTCGCTGGTCGGTTCACCCGAGCGGATCAAGGATCGGCTTCAGGCATGGGAGGAGAGCGCGGTCACCATGCTCAACGTCGCCCCCCGCTCGGTGGAGGAGATCTGGCAGATCGCGGAGCTGGTCAAGGGTTGAGGGTGCACCGACCATGAGCCGATGGAACGAACGCACCGATGTGCAGCGGGGCGACGACTACGACGAGAAGTGGGCCCTGCTCGCCGCCGAGGGTGCGTCGGTGCACGGAGAGGCCGATGCGTTGTGTCGGCTGTTGGCCAGCGGCTCGGTACTCGATGCCGGGTGTGGCACCGGCCGGGTTGGGATCGAGATGGCAGCTCGTGGTTACGCGGTCGTCGGCGTCGATCTCGACCCCGAGATGCTCGCCACCGCCCGAGCGAAGGCCCCCGACATCGAGTGGCATCTTGGTGACCTCGCCACCATCGACCTCGGACGCCGCTTCGATCTGATTGCGCTTCCCGGCAACGTGATGATCTTTGTCGCGCCGGGAAGCGAAGCCGCGGTCATGGCCAACCTCGAACGTCACCTGGCCGTCGGTGGCTTGCTGATCGCTGGCTTCCAGCTGGCCGAGGGGCGGCTGACCCTCGCCGACTACGACGCCCATGCTGCGGCGGTCGGTCTGGAACGTGCCGACCGGTGGTCGACATGGGACGGCGACCGGTTCGAGGCGAAGGGTGCCGAGTACGCCGTGTCGTTGCATCGGCGTGCCACAGTGGCCGAGTGATCGACCTCGCCTCTCTCCTCGCCGACGCGAACGATCACGCCGTGGCCGCCGGGATCGCGGACGCAACCGGCGCCATGCTCGTCGACTTGATCCAGACCCAGGACTACGAGCGCCGATGGGGCGGCCTTGAATACGAGGGAGATCGCCGCGCCCACCAGATGATCGTGCGAGAACTCGCCCGGCTGCGGCCCGATGACATGGTGCTGTCGGAGGAGGGTCGAGATGACCGGGCTCGGCTCGACCACGACCGGGTGTGGATCGTCGACCCGCTCGATGGATCGAGTGACTATGGCTACTCGCCGCACTGGTCGGTCCACGTCGCGCTCGTCGAGGGCGGAGAACCGATTGCGGGTGCGGTCGCCGTTCCCGGGTGGGAGACGACCTGGTCGACCAACCCCGCGCCGGAACCGGTCCCAACCGACGTCCCCGCCGGAGATGCGCCCCGCATCGTGGTGTCGCGTGCTCGAAGCCGGTTCGACGGGTACCGGCTGCAAGAGGCGATCGGCGCCGACATCTTCACGGTCGGTTCGGCGGGGGTGAAGGCGATGGCCGTCGTCCGAGGCGAGGTCGATGCCTATGTGCATGGGGGCGGACTGTACGAGTGGGATTCGTGCGCACCGGTTGTGGTGGCTCGTGCCGCCGGCCTGGAGTGCTGCCACCTCGATGGTGCCCCGCTGCGGTTCAACAAACCCGACCCCTGGTCGCCTGGTCTGGTGATCTCTCGCCCTGGGCTCGTCGACTCGATCGTCTCGGTGATGGGCGATCGGCAGCCCTAACCTGACCCGGTGCCTTCCCCCGACACGCCAAAGAAGATCCGCTACACCTCCCGTTCGGTCGAGGTGCATGTCGACCGACCTCGGACCGAGGTGTGGCCCGATGTGGTGGCGATGGTCGAGGCC
Source organism: Actinomycetota bacterium (assembly GCA_039188975.1). GTDB lineage: Bacteria > Actinomycetota > Acidimicrobiia > Acidimicrobiales > Aldehydirespiratoraceae > UBA11606. Next base: position 3,178 of record JBCCYT010000089.1, on the reverse strand, counting down.
CAGGGTTCGTCGACGGCACTGTCGGTCGAACCACCCTGGCGACTGGTCTATGAGGTGCCCACCGATGCAACGGTGCTCTCGTTTTGGCAGAGCACGGTCCTCATTCGAGACGACGGTCCGACCTGTCATGTCGCTTGGGGCATCGTGTTCGATCCCGATCCGTCGGCCGAGGTGGTGGCTGCGGCCGACGTGATCGTCGACGGCATGCGTACCGCCTTGCGCGGTTTGACCGGGCCTGGCGCACGCGCCGACGACTCGCCGAGCTAGTGATCACAAACGCTGTTCAGTGAGCCCCACTTTTCGTAAACAGGCCGTAACATAAGCCGCCATGCCCAGCCGGACTCAGCCTGCTCTTCGTGCGTCATCCACCTGGACGCGCACCCTGATTCTCGCCGTCGTGTTCGCCCTGATCGCCGCCGCCTGTGGTGGTGGCGGTGATGACGAAGCCGACGCGCCAATCGACGAGGCCAGCGACACCACCACGTCGGCCGCGGCGGACAGTGACGGCGACGGCGCCGCTCCCTCCACCGACACCGATGCGGCCACGGCCGACGACCCCGGTATCTCGCCCCCCACCACCCGCGGCCCGGTCCCGAACCTGGTCGTCGAGCCGCTCGACGGCGTCGGCGCCATCGGTGTGCTCAGCGGTGAGCCGGCGTACAGCGGTGTGGTCGGTCAGCTCGATGCGGAACGCAACATCGTCGCCGCGTCGGCACTGCCGCCCGACAACGTTCCGGCTGGCATCGCGCCCCTCACCGGTCTACCGCTCGACGATCCGGCGATCGCCTCGCGACCGGCGATCGTCGCCAAGATCGACAACACCGACCGCGGTCGCCCCCAAGAAGCGCTCAGCCAAGCCGACATCGTCTTCGAGACCGAGATCGAAGGTGGGTTCACCCGACTGGCGGCCGTTTGGCACTCCAACACGCCCGAGGTTCTCGGCCCGGTCCGGTCCGGACGAACGACCGACATCGCCGTGTTCAGCTCGTTCAACACGCCGATCTTCGTCTGGTCTGGTGCCAACCGGGTCCACAGCGCCCTCATCCGCCGGTTCGACATGGTGAATCTCGGAGCCGCCACCCGCAACGAGTACTTCCGGGCCGCGGACCGCCCCGGAACCTACGACCTGATGACCGACCCGACCGTGCTGTGGGACATCGCAGCAGCGGACGCGGCCGGAGGCACGCCACCCGTGCATTTCGAGTACCGCGACGACACCGTCGGGCTGCCACCGTCGGCGACGCCGGTCAGCGATGTTCGCATCGACTATGCGTCGGTCGGCATCGATTGGGCATGGGATGCGGCGGCCGGTGGCTTCGTTCGCACCCAGGCCGGGACACCCCATGTCGACGCCGATGAGGTGCAGATCATCGCCACCAACGTGGTGGTCGCCGAGGTCGATCGCCGCAGCACCGGCATGGTCGACACGGCTGGCTCTCCGGTCACCGAGCAGGTCTTCGTCGGTGCCGGCCGAGGCATTGTCTTCACCGATGGCCACGCCATCGAAGTGCTGTGGACCAAACCCTCGCTGTCATCTGTCCCGACCTGGACGACCCCCGACGGTGTGCCGGTGGCGCTCCTTCCCGGCCAGACCTGGATCGAACTCACACCGCCCGGCGCCACGACCTACGGCTGACATCGACAGTCGGCCGTCTCGGCTGACACCGGGCGAAGCACCCGGCGTCTGGCTCAGAGCTTCTTGATCAACGTGCCGGTGCCGAGGCCGCCGCCGCAGCACATCGACACGATGCCGTAGTCGCCGTCGCCGCGCTGGAGCTCGTGGACGGCCTTGGTCAGCAAGATCGCTCCGGTCCCACCCAGCGGGTGACCGAGGGCGATGGCACCGCCGTTCGGGTTGACCTTCTCCATGTCGGCGCCGAGCTCCTTGGCCCAGGCCAGCACGACCGATGCGAATGCTTCATTGATCTCGAACACATCGATGTCATCCATCGACAAGTCGTTGTCGGCGAGCAGCTTCTTCGTCGAATCGATTGGGCCTTCCAACATGGTGACCGGATCGACACCGACGAGGTTGACATCGACGATTTCCGCGATCGGCGTCAAACCCAGGGCGTCGGCCTTGTCTTTGGTCATCATCAGGACCGCACCCGCCCCGTCGCTCACCTGACTCGACGTGCCGGCCGTGTGCACGCCATCCTCACGGGCCACCGGCTTGAGACCGGCAAGTCCCTCGAGCGTCGTGTCGCGCAAGCCACCGTCGCGCGTGACCGTGATCGTGCCGCCGGTCTCCTTGCCGTCGTCATCGAGGACCGGCACCTGCACCGGCACGATCTGGGTCGCAAAGGCATCCTCGGCCCACGCTTGAGCGCCGAGTTCTTGGCTGCGGAGCCCGAACGCATCGGCATCATCACGGCTGATGTCCCACTTCTCCGCGATGCGCTCTGCGCCCTCGAACTGGGACGTGAATTCGTAGTGCTCCCAGTACCGCTTGTTCACCGGCCGGCCGTACTCCTTGACCTTGGTGGTCGCCCCCATGGGCACTCGGCTCATCAGTTCCACACCGCACGCCACCGCCGCATCGACCACGCCTGACTTCACCAGCGAATACGCCAGATTGGTGGCCTGCTGGCTCGACCCGCACTGGGTGTCGACGGTGGTGGCTGGAACCTCGAGCGGCAAGCCCGCCGCCAGCCATGCGTTGCGGGCGACGTTCATCGTTTGCATGCCGACCTGATCGACACATCCGCCGACCACTTGGCCAACCTCGGCCGGATCCATCCCGGTACGGTCGAACAGCGCTTTTTGCACATCGCCGAGCACGTTCATGGCGTGCCCGGAGGACAGTTCGCCGTTGCGACGCCCGACCGGGCTGCGGACGGCATCGACGATGACAACCTGACGTTCACTCATGCCCAGATCGTACGTGAACGAGCGTTAACAAGCGAACGGCCGTCGTCGAGTGGGGCGCTATCGCACCTCGGCGATCTCATAGGTCACGGTGCCTCGGCCGAGCTGACCCTTCCCGACCGCTTGGATCGAATTGAGCCAGGTGTACCGCTCATCGCTCGTCTCGAACGTCGGGGCCATGTAGATCGGCTTGGTGCCGGGACCGTCAGACCAATCGGCCCGCCCGGCGTAGGTGACATAGATCAGCGCCCCATCGTCGGTCTCGACGACCACCCGCACGTCGAGGGTCGCGATGCCATCCGCGCTGGTT
>JBCCYT010000088.1:0-17905 GCA_039188975.1 Actinomycetota bacterium | reverse complement strand
GAGTCCTCCTCCCCGAGCCACTCGCCTGGTGCGCCCAACGAGCGCACAACCTCCCGGGAACAGCTCCCCACCACCCTTCTCCTTCGCCACTCTGCGTGGTGTCCTGGTGTCCACGACGACGTGATCGTCGGGAATCGGGCGGGGAGAGGGTCGCCCGGTCTCGGCGGACGGGAGTGGGCATGGGCGCAGGTACGGCAACGGAACGGCAGGCCCGTCCGTCGCGCCGCACCGGCCGCCGCCGAGCTGCCGTGTGGCGGTTCGTGCGAGGTCTGATCGCCGTGTCGCTCGCCGTCCTCTATCTCCTGATCCTGATGACGTACGTGCTGCCGCTCGCTCGGGGCGGCGGCTCCTTCACGGTCTCGGAGGATGATCGCCCCTCGGTCATCGACGACGGGTCCGTCGCGTTCGTCCGGCCCGCCCGTGGCGGCTCGATCGAGGTCGGCGACATCGTCACGACCGCCGGCACCGGGGATGCCACCTGGCGGGTGCTGGTCATCGACCGCGAGGGGTCGATGCTCGTCGAGTCGTTCGAGGGCACCGACATGCTCCTGCGCAGCGACGTCGACGGCGAGGTGTGGTTCCACCTGACGATGCTGGGCAGCCTGCGGGACGCCCTCACGTCGCCGCTCGGCCTCGCCCTCCTGTTGCCGGCGACGCTCGGGCTGTTGATCTGGGACCGGGCGGCCCGCCGTGCCCGACCGGAGCCGGGGCCGACCGCCCGTCGGGACCGTTCGACGCGTCGCTCCCGCCGTGCCGCCGCCAGCGACGGGGGCTCGGTCCGGCTCCAGGTCGAGCTGGTCGTGCTGGCCGAGGTCGACGACTACGAGCTGCGCTTCGCCTTGGCCGAGCTCGGCGGTGCGATCCTGAGCGAGATGGGTCCGTCGACCCGGCTCATCCGCCTCACCGGCACGCCATCAGCCCTCGACGTCGCCGAGGAGCGCCTCGCCGAGGTCGGACGGATCGATGCCGTGCGACGCTCCGACGAGGTCTCGATGGAGATCCCCGTCACCCACGCCGACGACGCTGCCGCGTAGTCACGTTGTGAGTGGCCGGGGAGGCCTCTACCATTCGTGAGGCCTGCGGAGCGGTTCGCTGCGGCGCAGGTCAGCCGGATCGACGCAGTCGACCGAGCCCCCATCGTCTAGCGGCCTAGGACACCACCCTCTCAAGGTGGCGGCACGGGTTCAAATCCCGTTGGGGGTGCCACTAAAACCCCAGCTCAGAGGCACTCTTCGGAGTGCCTCTTGCGGTTTTGGTGTGCGGTTGTCCATGACTCTGTCCATGGTCGGCATGGACAGGTCTAGGGTCGCCTTCATGCGGGGCTCGGTGCGCAAACGGGGGAGCGGCTGGCAGCTCCGGGTGTACGTCGGCCAGCACGCCGGCAAGGACGTCTACCGCTCCCGGACCGTGCGTGGCTCCAAGCGCGAGGCCGAGGCAGAACTCCGGAGGTTCCTCGACGAGGTCGAGCGCCAGGTCGGCCACGACGACCACCACGTCACCGTCGAGCAGCTGTTCAACCGATGGTGGCCACGACACAAGCACGACCTCGCGACCGCCACGGTGACGACCCACGAGGGCGACTTCCGACGCCACATCCTCCCGCACCTCGGCGAGCACCGGGTCGTGGACGTTCGGGGTCGGCACCTCGATGCCTGGATGGCCGAGCTGCTCGATGCGGGCCTGAAGGCGAACTACGTCGCCGACCTCCACCGCCGCCTCTCACCGCTGTTCACCCAGGCGGTCAAGTGGGAGATCATCGCCACCAACCCGTGCCGCCAGTCGACCCCGCCGAAGCGGACGAAGAAGCCGCCGGTGGCGCCTACGGCCGAGGAGCTCTCGGCGATCGTCGCCACCGCCGAGGCCGAAGGCGAGCACATGCTGGCGACCTACGTCGCGGTGGCGGCAGCGATCGGTGCGAGGCGGGGCGAGATGTGCGGGCTGCGATGGGGCGACGTCGACCTCGACGCCGGTGCGATCCGGGTCGTGCGGTCGATCACCAAGGTCGCCGGTGGACATCAGGTGAAGTCGACGAAGACCGGTGCGGTGTCCGGGGGAGCGATCTCGGCGTCGACGGTCGAGCGGCTCCGTTCGTGGCGGGCGCGGGTCGAGGCGAACCTGGCGCTCGTCGGCGGCGAGCTGTCTCGTGACGCCTACGTCTTCTCGCCCGAGGTCGAGGGGATGGTGCCGTACTACCCGGACTCGGTCTCCCATCGGTTCCGTGTCGTGCGGGATGCGGCCGGAGTGCGCAGGGAGATCAGCGTGAACACCCTGCGCCACTTCCACGCCACGACCTTGATCGCCGCCGGCGTCGACCCGAGGACCGTGGCATCCCGGCTCGGTCACTCCTCGCCGAACCTGACCTTGTCGACCTACGCCGCCTCGATCCCGGCCACCGACCGAGCAGCCGCGGAGCTGATCGACCTCGGCGACTGAGCTCGGACCGCGGTGGTGTTGACGGGACGCTTGGCTGCGTTACATGTAACATGGGGCCATGGCGTCACCCGAGCGACGATCATCGGTCTCCAATCGTGTGCGCGACCATCGCCAGCGACTCCGTGAGCAGGGACTCCGGCCGGTCCAGATCTGGGTGCCCGACACCCGAGTCGCTGGCTTTGCCGAGGAGGCGCATCGCCAGGCCGAGGCGGTTGCCGCAAGTCGACACGCCGATGACGACCAGGCCTTTATCGACGCGCTCAGCCTGGACTAGGAGTGAGGCGCGGCGAGATCTGGACTGCAGCGGCCGGTAGCGGCTACGTCGGCAAGCCACGGCCGGTCGCGATCATCCAAGACGATCGCTTCGATGCGACCGCATCGATCACCGTGTGCGCGTTCACGACTGATCCGACCGAGGCGCCGCTGTTCAGGCTTCGCGTCGAACCCGATGAGCTCAACGGGCTTCGAGAGGCGAGCAGTCTGATGGTCGACAAGATCACGACCGTGCCTCGAGCGAAGCTCGGAGAGCAGATCGGTCGACTCAGCGATGACGACATGGTTCGGCTCGGCCGGGCCGTCATCGTCTTCTTCGGCCTCGCCGGCTAACCCAATGCCGGAACTGCCGTCGGCACCGGGACTGCTGTCAGTGAGCCGACCGCTCGTGTGCTGAGCGTCATCTTCTCGTTACTCTCGGAGAGAAGCGAATACGGGGGTGGGACATGAACGACGACGGTTTGGCTCTGGCGCGGCTGATCCCGGTGAAGGGCATCTCGAGCTCCAAGGAAGCGGAGGAGCGAGCGACCTCGGCGCTACTCGCCGTCCTGAGCATCGTCCGGCCGTACTCCAAGCGACTCCTCGGCCGGCTGGGTGCCTCGAAGGCGGACAAGGCCACCGTCGAGTGCTTCACCGAGGTCCGCTTCAAGCATCCGACGACCGGCAAGGAGGTCCGCCCTGATGGGCTCATCCGTGTCCGGTTCGGGCAACAGACATGGATCGCTCTCGTCGAGGTGAAGACCGGGTCCGACGAGCTCGATCCAGACCAGTTGCAGAAGTACCTCGATGTCGCTCGCGACCAGAGGTTCGCTCACGTCCTCACGATCTCGAATCAGATCGCCTCGGCGAACGGCGCACATCCGTCGGGCATCCGTCAGCGCAAGGACGCCCGAGTCCAGATGTCGCACATCTCATGGTCACGGCTCCTGACCGAAGCGGTCATGGAGAAGGTCCACCGAGGCGTCGATGACCCGGAGCAGGCGTGGATCCTGGGCGAGCTGATCCGGTACCTGGAGCATCCCGCATCCGGCGCCATGCACTTCGACGACATGGGGCCGACGTGGACAGCAGTCCGTGACCTCGCCAAGGCCGGCACGATCGACCGGAAGACCGACGGCGTGGACGACCTCGTCGACCGATGGGCTCAGCTGATCCAGTACGTCGCGCTGCGGCTGGGCGCCGGCATCGGCGCTGACGTGCAGCCGGTGCTGAGTCAGGCGCAACGCAACGATCCCGCCCGACTCCATGCCGACACGCTCGACACGTTCTGCGACCTCAGGTCGATGGGGCAACTCGCAGCGACACTGCGGATCCCCGACACGATCGCCGACCTCGCCATCACCGCTGATCTCCGAGGGGAACACATCGAGGCGGTGTGCGTCGTTCCTGCTCCAGCGGACAAGACGCCACGAGGCCAGGTGGGCTGGTTGCTCCGTCAGCTCCGGGCCAACGGTCCGACGGACTGCACCATCTCGGCATGGGGCCTACGGAAGCAGCGCCCGCATGCAGAAGCGTCGCTCGCCGATGCCGTCGATGATCCGTCGGTGCTGATCGGGCCGGACCGGGCCGACATCGCTCGGTTCGAGGTCCGCCTGCGCCGACCGCTTGGGCGCAACCGCAAGAGTGGCGGCAAGACGCCGGGCTTCGCCCAGTCCGTCGATGCCTTGGTGGCCGAGTACTACGGCATGGTGCTCGAACACCTCCGCCCCTATGTCGTCGCGGCACCGTCCATGCGGGCCAAGGACTCCCCGGTTGCCGAGGCTCCGTCCGACCCGATCCCCGGAGCGGTCAATCAGGTGATCGATCTGCGGAGCACGAGCGGGGCGCCTCCAGCTCCCTCGTCGGATCAGACCTCGGCCCAACAGCCGCAGAATGTGCTGTAGCGGTTCTGCCGAAGCGCCCAATCCGTACGGATGACCGATCGGTTGTGCTCGGCGATCAGACCCCCACTCGGCTTGCCGCTTGAGCGACGGCGGGGTTGAGCATGGCGCCGAGGGCGTTGCGCGACACGACGTAGCGGCGGGCCGAGAGTGCGACGGTCGGCAGCCGGCCGTCCCTCGCCATCTCGTAGGCGAGCGATCGACTGATGCCGAGCATGCCGGCGGCCTCGGTGACGGTGAGGGTCAATCGCTCCGTCCGGGGCGTCCGCTTCGTGATGGTGGTGGTGTTCGTGTCCATGTGGGCACCGGAGCATCGAGGGTGCCCCGTTTGCGCCCCCGCTCAGGCAAGGGCGCTGCCGGGGCGCTGGTCCGCGAGACCGGGGCGCGAGTGCCCCGACCCGGGGACGGCGGCGGGTCCTGGCGGGCGGCCACCCTTCGTAGCCGAGCGCCTGGCTAGATCTGTCGGGGCGCTCACTGACGGCGTGGGTACCCTCTCGTGATCCCCCGGGGGCGTCTCCGGGCGCACCACCACGTTGCGACCTCGTGACGGTCTCGGCCTCGCCTGATTCATCGCCGCCAGCCGAGAAGGCCTGGCTCGCCCAGTGCTCCCAGAACGGGAGACGACGGATCCGGATCCGATCGTCGTCGAGGACCACAACCGCCCCGTCAGCCAGCTCGGTCTCGAACGAGGCGAGGTTGGCCCAGACCAGCGCGACGACGTCTGCCGCTCGTCTGCCGCGCTGACGACGGAGGAGGATCACCGATGGCCGGGCGGCGTTCGTGCGGGCGAGCAGCTCACCGAAGTCGGTGTCTGCCGACAGCACGACTCGATCGTCTCGGCGGGCGACGTCGAGCAGCTCGTCATCGAGTGCTCCCGCCAGACCGAGCTCCATGACGTGGACTGCGTCGTGCCCGGCGTCGCGGAGCAGGCTCGTGACGATCGGGGCCTGGTTCTCGTCGACGAGGAACCTCACGCAGGATGGCGGAGGGGAAGCTCGCGTTCGCGCACGGCTGCTGCGGCGTAGTGCAGGGCTTCAGCGATGTCGTCGGCTTCGAGGTCTGGATGCTCGGCGAGGATCTCCTCGACGGTCATGCCGTCGGCGACCATCGCCACGACGGACGCGACAGGGAACCGGAGATCGCGAATGCAGGGCACGCCCCCCATGCGATCCGGATTCGCCGTGATCCTCGTGAACGCCACGGTTCCAGGGTACCGACCGGGGATGACGCCCTCGCCTGGGATCCGAGTTCGATTCAGGAGCACACCTGTGCACCACATGGTGTGAACGTGTCCGCGAGCGGACCAGAGGCGTCACCCATACCCCTGGTGATGCTGTCGATCGCGAAGCTCGCCGTGGGGACCGAGGGCTACTACCTGTCTGCGGTCGCCGATGGTCTGGACGACTACTACACCGGTGGCGGTGAGGCCTCGGGTCGTTGGGCCGGGCGTGGTGCGGTGGCGCTGGGGCTCGAGGGCGAGGTCGACTCGGCCGACCTGCAGGCGCTCATGGCGGGCCTACGGCCCGGGACCGGGCTGACCCCGAACGGGGAGACCCTGCGGGCGCATCCCCGCCGGGTGCCCGGCTTCGATCTCACGTTCTCGGCACCGAAGTCGCTGTCGGTGCTGTTCGCACTCGGCGACCCGAACGTCGCCCGGGCCGCCATCAGGGCTCACGAGACCGCTGTCGCCGACGCGATGACATGGCTCGCCGGAGAGGCCGCGTACGTGCGTCGTGGCAGCAACAACGCCCGATCGCTGACCGCGGGGACCGAGGACTTCGGTGCCCGATCGGTACCCGCAGTCGGGTTCGTCAGTGCGGAGTTCCGACATCGCACCTCCCGGGCGGGTGACCCGCAGCTCCACTCCCACGTGCTCGTTGCCAACATCGCTCGAGGCCCGGACGGGCGTTGGAGCGCGCTCGATGCCCAGCGCCTCTACCGGGCGAAGATGACCGCCGGCGCGCTGTACCGCTCGACGTTGCGCGACCAGATCCACGCCCAGCTCGGCTTGGAGTGGACCCCCGAGAACGACTGCGGGGTGTCCGAGATCGCTGGGATCCCCCGGCAGGTGCTGGAGGCCTTCTCCAAGCGCAGAGCGGACATCGAGGACTGGCTCACCGAGCACGGGGTCTCCGACGCCGCCTCGGCAGCGGCCGGGGCCGTTGCGACCCGTGACGCCAAGATCCCAGGAAGCGACGAGGGTCTCCATGAGCGTTGGATCGGTGAGGCCCGCGAGCTGGGTTGGGGTCCGGAGCATGTCGACGAACTGCTCACCGAGGCCACTGTCGACCCGAGCCCGCGACGGTTGATGGTCGAGGGATGTGAGGTCACCGAGGCCGGGTGGTTCACCCACCTGGCGGACGGCCTGGTGCTCAGCACCACCACCTTCGACCAGCGAGACGCCCACCAGGCCATCGCCCGGGCACTTGGTACTGCGTCGGTGGCTGAGGTCGAGGTGTGGACCGCCCGGTTCCTCGCTTCTGCGGCGGTGGTGACCGTCGAGGTCGACGTCGAGACCGACATGCGTCGCCCCGCCGGACAACGCCGACCGGAGGCGACGGTGGAGCTCGCCGGCCTTGAACGGGCCCTGCCGGTAGACCGGGCGTACACGGCCCGGTCACTGCTTCGTCTCGAAGCACAGGTCCTCGACGCGTTCGACGGCGCCGGCGGGATGCGGCGTGGCCTCCCGGTCGTGGACCACACCGTCGAGGGAGTCATCGCCGGTCACGGATGGCTCGGACCGGATCAGGCCGATGCGGTGCGGACTCTGACCGGTGGGCGGTCGGCGATAGCGGTGATGGTGGGGCGCCCTGGGACCGGGAAGTCCACCACCCTCGGCGTCGCCGCCGACGTCTGGGACCGCACCGGGAGCCCGGTCACCGGGATCGCCCCCTCGGCCCGAGCTGCCGCCGAGCTCGGCGACGCCCTCGGCCGACCGACCCGCACCGTGGCGTCGTGGCTCCTCGCCGACCAGCCCATCGGTTGCGGGGAGGTCGTCATCGTCGATGAGGCCGGCATGGTCGGCACGCAGGACCTCGCCGCCATCATCGACCGCACCCGCTTAGCCGGAGCGACGCTGGTGCTGGTCGGGGATCATCACCAGCTCCCTGAGGTCCTCGCCGGAGGCGGATTCGCCGCCGCTGTCGAACGGATACCGGAGATCGCCGAGCTGACGGTCAACCGGCGCCAACGCGACCCGATCGAGATCGAGGCCCTCGAGCAGTTGCGTGCGGGCAACATCACCGCGGCGGTCGAGGCGTGGGGCCGCAACGGCCAACTCACGGTCCAAGCCGATCCCGCTGACGTGATCGCAGCGGTCGTCGCTGACCGCAACGCTGCGGTGGCTGTTGGTGAGGACGTGATCGTGCTGGCCGGGACCCGGGCGCAGGTTCGTCACCTCAACGACGCCATCCGCTCCAGCATCACCGACCAGCTCGGCGACCAGGACCTCAGCGCTGGCGGACGCAGCTACGCCATGGGGGACCGGGTGGTCGCCACCCGCAACGCGCTGGTGAGCGACCCGACCACCGGGGGCCCCGCCCGGATCATCAACGGGACCATCGCGACGGTTACCGCCATCGACCCAGATCGAGGCCACCTCGACATCGTCGATGTGCAGGGCGCCCGGTTCCGGCTCGATGCTGGCTACGTCACGGCACATCTCGATCACGGGTACGCCACCACCGTCCACAAGGCCCAGGGCGTCACCTGCGACCGGGCCCTCGTCGTGGGTGACCGCGGGCTCTACCGGGAGTCCGCCTACGTGGCGATGAGCCGAGCCCGCACCCGGAGCCACCTCTACCTCACCACGACCGAAGTAAACGCCCTCGCCGAGGCACCGCACGACCGGGGACTCACCGTCGAGGGCCCGGACACCCCTCGGGACGTCCTCGAGCGCCGGCTCGGGCGCAGCGCCCGCCAACGACTCCCACTCGTCGCGGACCCCGAGGCCGTCACCATCGACACCCTCGCCCGCGCCTACCCACAGACCGAGCTGCTCGCCCTCGCCGACCGGGCCCGCATCGCCGAGCATGAGGCCGGCGCGGACCGCATCGTTGCCGACGCCGCTCGGGTCGAACGCACCCGCTGGGTCCGTGAACGCATCACCGTTGGCGGTCGGGTGCACGCCCTTGACCGCGGCAACGTCGGCCTGGTGCTCGACCTCGACGACACCGCCCTCACTGCGACCGTCGCGTTCACCTCCGAGAACGGCAACACCGCCCGACGCAGCCTCCCGCTCACCCAGATCGTCCCCATCGACAACCCCAACGCCCACCCACTCCCCGACCGAGCAGTGTCCAGCATCGAGCACATCGAGCAGCGGCTCGCCGAGCGGCTCACGGCCGCCAACCGGGCCCTCTATCGCCGTCGTTTCCGTGTCGGTGACGCCGTCCGGTACCAACGAGCCGCCTGCCTCGCCGGCGAACTCGCTCACGCCGTACTCGTCGCTGATCCCCCGGCCTGGCTCACCACCGCCCTCGGCGACCGGCCCCGCACCGGACAGGAACGTCTCGTCTGGGACGACGTCGCCCAACAACTCACCGCCTGGCGCACCCAACACCACATCACCGACCCCACCAGCCTGCTCGGCCCCGTCGAAGCGACCGGCCAGCCCGACCAGTACGCCGAACTCGCCCGCACCGTCACCGCCACCCGGGCCTGGCTCACCCGCACCTCCAGCGCCGAATCGGCCATCGAGGCCAACCCGACCCGCCTGCTCGATCGCCTCGACCAGCTCGAGGAGCTCTTCGCTACCTTCCCCGACCGCCGATCGGGACTCGACGCACTCACCCACCCCACCCTCGACCTGGGCAACGACACCGACGCCGACCGCATTCTCCGCGACGCCTACGCCGGGCCCGGTACCGACCGGTCGCGCTGGATCCTCGCCAACTGGCCCCACGTCATCGAAGCCAACGAGCTCAAGCGCACCCTCCGAGCGCACCCCACCGTGCGGCGGCTCGTCACCCTCGCCGCCCACCTCCACAACCACCTCGGACGGATCCCACCGCCCCTCGACCCGCCCAGAGCCACGACGAGAGATCGAGGCGAGCACCTCGCCCGCACCGCCATCGTCACTCGACCGCGCTGGGCGCTCGACCTCGCTCACCAACACCGTCACGCACCGACCGTCGACCTCGTCGACGCGATCACCCAAGAGGCCATGGAGCGCGACACCGCCCCGGCTCCAACACCGCTCGAACAGGACGCCCTCGAGCTCCCTTCGCTCGACCAACGGCCCCACCTTGGGCCCGACGATCGAGCGGCGACCCTTCCAGACCTCTGCGAAACGCGACCCAGACCAGGCCGATGGCCTACCAAGCAGATGCCCGGGCTCGCCGACCCCCACCCCGAACCATGAGGGACGAGCGGAACCTCCGGTCGCTCTGATGTGCCGTTCTTGTGCAAGCCTCGGTGCGCGCTAGTTGATGTCGGTGTGTGGGGCCTCGATCAGCGCATCAGCATGAACTGCGGCTTCGCCCACTCCCTCGCGAAACTCGTCGCCGCAAGTGTGCTGCCAACTGAGAGAATCGGCTATGGGCATTCGCCGGGTTCGAGCACTCCGCCCCGACGCCGCTATCCCGAGCGAGGCGGTCTGGGGTGAAGAGCTGGCCATCGACGGTGTGTCGTTCCGAGAGTCTGCCGAGCCGGGTCCTGCTCGAGAGGCGGCAATAGAAGAGATCAAAGAGGTGCTGCGTCATCGCGCTAGCGGTCTTGAGGGTGCCGCGGAAGACCTGCGGGCGCTGCTCGCGAAGTACGAACCGGTCGAATTCGTCACGGCAATTGCCGCGCCGACGTCGATGGGTATGGTCGGACCGGCGGCCGATCTTCTCGAAGACGGCGCCCAAACCCACACGTGGCCCGCGAAGATCGAGTACCTCCTCGGACTGGCCCTCTCGGTGTCGCCTGGTACTGCGAGCACTCCGACGTCGGTCACCGAACGGGCCATGCACCTTCTCGCTGACGTCTTCGACGCCGCCCACGCCCGTCGCATGATCGAATCGTTCGACGCGCCGTCTCACGGCAGCTTTGCGCTGGACAAGGCATCCTTCCTCCTCCGGCAGGAGCAGCTGACAGATCGGATGCCCGGCTACCCGGTCCACGTCGAACAGATCGATGCCGAGGTCTTCGATCGACATCGTGACTTCTACATCGACACGGTGGGGTTCAACCCAGCCGACGTGACGCGCGTTGTGCGTCGCCGTGCGCGCGCGGTCTCAGTGCGATTCAACCTTGCCCGCGAGCAGCTCCGAGCAGCCCACAGCTCCGACGACGAACCCCAACAGGCGGATGCGCTTGCGGCACTCCTCCTCGCGCTCGACGAGAGTCGTCTGTGGTCAGCATCCTCTGTCGCCCGCGACACCGATGTGGGGCCTGACGAGATCGCTGCGATGCTGCGTACGTTCTCCACGACGTTCGGCTCGCAGCCAAACTTCCGGCTCCCGACCGACCTGAACCTTGCCAGCACGCGTCCGTGTGTTCGACTACACCTCGACGGCGGTGCCGATGAGACGTACTTCGTCGCCGACGTCTGGGCGCTTAGCTCAGCGGTACATCGACGACTCGCCGACGAGCTGGAGGGAGCCGGTCGCGAGCGATACCAAAGACATCGTGAGCAGGGCAATGAACGGCTCGTGCACACCGCGTTCGCGAAGGTCTTCGGTCCAGCCGCCTACGCGAACCTCCACTTCGTCAGTGCTGACGGCCCCGGTGAGGTCGACGAACTCGTCGTGAGCGGATGGCCGCTCGTGGCCGAGGCCAAAGCGCACAGCCTCACGTCGTCGGGGCGCAGAGGAGCTCCAAAGCGCGTGCACCGGGTTGCGAAGTCGACGGTCGGCGAAGCGATGGGACAGACGGCAAGAGTCGTCAACTACGTGATCGATCACGACGGCCGGACCTTCTCGAGGACTCAACAAGGTGAGTCGCAAACCCTCTTACCCCGGGACGTCATCGGGATCGAGAGAATCGTGGTGACCTTCGAGCGGATGGACCCCCTGGCCCTTGAAGCCGCCGGAATCGTTGGCGAGCCTCAACAAACCTGGACAGTCTGCATCGCCGACCTGTTGATGCTGACTGACGTCCTCGCTGACCCTGCATCGTTCCACCACTATGCGCGGCGTCGACGCCAGACTCTGCAGCTCGGCATTACGATCTACACGGAGGCCGACGCCTTGGGGGGCTACCTGCTCGACCGGCTCGCAGCGCAAGTCGACCTCGCACAACGCAACCCCGACACCAGTCTCGTGCTCGGCTACACAAGCTGGGCACTCAACGACTACTACAACCGAGTCGAGTTCGGCCTCGACGGGCCGCCGCTCTCGACTGGTGTGCCCGACGCCGTTTCCGCCGTCCTCGCCGACGCCATCGAGCACGAGTCCGGTGGCGCCTGGATCCACGCAGTTGATGCAGTCATGGACGCACCCATCGACATCTGGAAGCGGTGGAGGCGATTCGCGCGTCGCCATCGATCAACGACCACCAAGACGTTCGCGCTGGGCGACCGGGTGAAGCTGGCGATCGGTCCCGCTGCCGTCACCCGGAACGACGATTCGGTGACCATCGTCGTGCCGCCCGCTTCGCGATCGGCCGAGCGTCCTCGGTAGCGGGCCCGATGGGGTGTGCCGGGTTCGCGGACTCCGGTCGGTTCCTGATGTGGCGTCTCCCAACCCGCCCAGAGCCGGCAGTTCCGAGTGGCCCCGCCGAGCAGTTCGCCGGCAGCCGGGCGTTCCCGGGAGCGAAGTGCTCGGGGTTATCGAGCGAACGCCGGTTCGCCCGCTGGCGGCCGATCGAATGAGCGGCAGTGCCGTTCTGCGTGGGCGGTGTGGTGCGATGCCAGCTGACGCTACGGGGCGGTCGTGTCGAGCTCGAGGTGTCGGGTGATGAAGTGGGCCTGGGAGGCGAGGGCTCGTTGGCACATGTCGTCGTCGATGAGCATTGGGTAGACGTGGATGCCGCTGGGTTCGATGTGGAAGTCGGTTTCGACGCCCGCGGTGGTGAGTTTGTCGTTGAAGATGGTGATGTCGGGGAGGAAGATCTCGTCGGTTCCGACTCGGATGTGGGTTGGTGGGAAGTCGTGGAGGCGGGCTTCGGTCGGCGACAGTTCGGGGTTGTTGTAGTCCTCGTCTGGGGCGTAGAGGGCTTTGCCTCGTTCGAGGAGTTCGACGCTGATGGATGGGTCTTTGGGGTCGAGGGCGGGGATGTCCGGGTGGTCAAGGCGCATATCGACGAATGGTGAGGCGAGCACGAGGCAATCGGGGACGGGGCTGCCCTGGTCGAGGAGTCGCCGGCAGGTGACGACTGAGAGCCCACCGCCGGCGCTGTCGCCGATGAGTGCCCATGGCGTGTCGGGTCCGAGGACGCCGGTGGCGCCGAGTGCTTTGAGGACGGCTTCGGCGTCGTCGGGTGCGGCTGGGTAGGGGGCTTCGCTGCCGAGGCGGTAGTCGATCATGGCGGCTGCGAGACCGGTTCGGTGGGTCAGCTCAGCGAGCCAGTCCCACATCTGGGCGAAGGGGCCGGAGGTGTAGCCACCACCGTGGAGGTGGATGATGACACCGCGGGTGGTGTTGTGCTTGTCGAGCCATCCGATGTTTCGACCAGCGATGGTTTCGCTGGTGAAGGTGTGGTTGCGGCGGATCTTGCGTGAGGGAGTCCAGGTGATCTGGCGGTCGAGGGACCAGATGTAGACGCGGACGGGGAGTCGTTGGAAGACGCCGAGGATCCGGCGTGCGGTGCTGACCTTCATCGTCGTGGCCTCCTAGGCGATGCTCTGGCCGGGCAGGATCCGGTCGAGCAGCCGGTCGCCGAAGATCCGGTTGAGGAGGATCGCCATCCGGGCGTCGGTGTTGGGGTGGTAGGCCCGTTTGGGTCGTCGGCTCTCGAAGGCCTTGACAACAACGCCTGCGATGGTGTCGGGGGAGGCACCGTTGTCGACGCCATCGCTCCAGTTCTTGCGGAAGTTGGTGATCTGGGTCTCGTAGGCGTCGGCTTCGGGGTGTTGGGAGGCGAGGTCGAGATAAGGGAGGCTGGCGTTGTCGATGTCAGTGTCGATGTAGCCGGGCTCGATCAACACCACGTTGATGCCGAACTTCTTGACCTCGAGGCGTAGACCCTTGGCGTACCCCTGCTGGGCGTGTTTGGTCGCGGGGTACCAGACCATGCCTCGCATCGAGACGTGCCCCGCCCCGGACGAGGTGATGGCGATGGTGCCTGACCGTTGGCGTCGCATGTGAGGGAGCACGGCGGCCACGGTCCGTCCCATGCCGATCACGTTGGTGTCGAACTGGCGGACCACCTCCTCGGTCGAGTGCAACTCGGCAGGCCCAAGCAGGCAGTACCCGGCGTTGGCGAACAACCCGTCGATCCGGCCCTGCTCGCCCATGACCCGATCCACCGCCCGCTGCACCGAATCGTCGTCGGTCACGTCCAGGTCCAGCGGATGCGCACCCGCCTCACCGAGGTCGGCCATCCGGTCAAGTCGACGAGCGCCGGCGTACACGGTATGGCCCCGCTCGATCAGGCCCCGAGCCGACGCGTGCCCGATACCGGACGAGGCCCCAGCGATCAGGATCACCTTGCCTGACATCACCGCTCCTAACTAACTTGTTGGTTGCTTGGCGATCGTACGATCGCGGTCTACGGTTGTCAACCAACTGGTTAGTGAGGAGTGTCGTGGCCCCCCGAGACGCAGAAGCAACCCGCCGGCGAATCCTCAACGCCGCGGTCACCGAGTTCGCCACCTACGGTCTGGCTGGCGCCCGAGTCGATCGGATCGCCGCAGCGGCCAAGGCCAACAAGCAGCTGATCTACGCCTACTACGGCAACAAAGACCAGTTGTTCGACACGGTGATCGAGCACGCCTTCAAACACGCCCACGACGCGGTCCCCTTCACCCCCGACGACCTGGTCGGCTACGCCGCCACGCTGTTCGACTACCTCGTCGAGCACCCCGACCACCTCCGGATCCACGAATGGCGACGCCTCGAACAGCCCGAAGCCACCGGCCTCGAACAACTGCTGTTCACAGAGAAGGTCGATGCCCTGGCCGCGGTTCAGCCTGCCTACGGCAAGAACGGCCGGTTCAGCCCCGCTGACGTGATGGTGGTCGTAGTCGCACTCGCCAGTGCCTGGGTTTCAGCTCCCGCCGCCCTCCGGGCTCTCGCGACCCAGGACGCCAAACAGCAACGGTCCCTCATCGCCGGCTCGGTACACGTCCTGGCCGACTACCAGCGGGACAACAAGACCGCCGGGTAACACGTCGGGGAGTAGCGACCCACCCGCCCAGTTCCGGCCGGTTCCGAGCGGGCCGGCCGAGCAGAACGCCGGCTACGCGCTCGAAGCCGGAGCGATCTGCTCGCCGTTGTGGGTGAACGCCGGCTACTGCGTCAATGCTCGGGGAAGCGAGCAGATGTGCCGTTCTTGAGCGGGTAGTCGTCTGCCGGGTGCCTTGCGGACGCCAACACGTCACTTCGGCGCGGGTCCGGAACGTCCGTATGGACGATCGAACGTCGTATGGACGGTGGTGTCTTGGATGAGGCTGCTATCGAGGAGGGGTGCCGTGACTTCGCCAGCGGTGACGGACCGGTCGGGTCTACTCGCGGGCGGGACGGGGCGAGCGGCGGAGTCGCGCCAGTCCCTGCGTTTGCGAGTACGTGCCGGCGACTCCTCAAGCGGGCTTGTGCTCGGAGCCGCGGCCAGCGGTGATGGCGAGTACGCGTCCTGGTTGCAGGCTCTCGAATCGGTGCCACATGGCAGGGGGGTGGAGTAGGGCGTCGCCGGGGCCGAGTTCGACGCAACGATGTCGGTCTGCTGTTTGTTGCCAGATTCTGAGTCGTCCGGACAGGCAGACGATCACCTCGTCTCCGGCTGGATGGCGTTCCCAGGTTGGCATTGGGGTGGACGGGCTGTGGACGAAGATCATCACGAGCCGTCCGTCTGGCCCGTCGCCTTCGGTGATCTTCTGGTACTCGGCCAAAGCGGCCGCGTCCCATGCGAAGCCCTCGATCAGGCTCGCGGTGCCGCCGTGCCCGAGGTGGATTGGGGTCGTGGCGAGGTCGGTCGGATCGCTCGCCTCGCTGGCGCCGCGGAGCCTCACTTCCCGTGCCCGGAGTGCGCTTCGACGGCGTCGGGGAGCTCGGTGGCTCTGGTCCACTGCATGTGGTGGAGCTTCCAGTTCTGATCTGCTGCGTTCGCGAAGGTCGCAGCGACATGAAAGACGGTCGGCGACGTGCGGTCAGTCGTCGTACTCCTGACGGTGGACGTCAAGATGGTGGCCCCGCCGGGCAGCTTGCTCAACTCGCCGGGCCCGGTCAGGTCCCATGACAAGAAGGGTGGATGGTCCGCCACCTCGCTGAGGACGTCGGCCTTTGTCATGATCCGTGGGAAGTCGGGGAATACGAACAGGGCGTCGTCGCTGACGTGTTGCTCGAAGGTCTGGACGTCGCCGTGAGCGAACGCGTCGAGGAGCTCGCCGATCCGCCGTTGGTAGATGGCGGCGTCGGGCGTCGGCTCGCCGCCTGGGAGCTGCTCGGCCCAGTGCTGTTGCCGTAGCCAGGACTCAACAGCCGTCACCGCCCCGGCGCGCAATCGGTAGGTCCTCCCGCGGCCGTCACCGACCACGTCGAACCTCTCGACGAAGCCGTGGTCGAGCAGCGCCTTGAGGTGGCGGCTGGCGACAGCGGTACTGACGCCGACCCGTTCGGCGAGCTCTCCGCTTCGCGCCGGGCCGTTGCCGAGGACCTCGACGAGCGCCAAGCGAATCGGATCTTGCAGGATCCGGAAGGTCTCGGAAACCGATGATTGCACGTCCTCAAGGTTATTGCGTCTAGCGCTAGCAATTCAACCATGGCAGGAATATAGTCACTCATCGACGTTTGTTAGGTGTGCCTGTCAGACCCCGAACGCAGGCTCAACCTGGAGGTCCGCACGATGAAGCGCCCAACATCTCGCAGCTTCCGAGCCGCTGCGTTCGTCGTAGCGCTCGCTGCGCTCGCCGCCGCATGCGGAGACGACGATCCAGCCTCGGAACCGACTGCCTCAGCAGCTGTGTCGGAAGGGTCTCCACCCGAGACGAGTTCGGATGTGCCGGATGACGGGCCACCACGGACAGTTGCGGAGCCCGGCGAGCCTGCTGCCGAGGTCACGGTCGTCGACGCCGTCGGAGAGGTCAGTCTCACGCCCACTGATACCGGCATCTATGTCCTCGACGAGAATGCAGCCGTCGGTCTGCTGACTCTCGGCATTGAGCCGATCGCGATCGCTCGCTTCTACCAGGACGTCGCGGTCGCCCCGGTCCTGGAGCTCACCGACTCGAACACCGTCGAGCCCGGCAGCATCGAAGCCATCGCGGCGACGAACCCGGAGCTGATTCTCGGCGTCGGCCATCCGAGCCACATCGAGGCTCGACCTCAACTCGAGGGGGTCACCACCGTGGTCACCCCCGACGGAGCAAGCTACTGGGGAGACCAGCTCCGAGTCTTCGGAGCAGTCACGGGCACGGACGAGCGAGCAGAGGCCGTCGTATCGGCGGTCGAGACACGAGTCCAGGAGCTGCGATCAGCTCTCGTCGAAGCCGGACTCGACGGTGGGGAGGTGTCGATCATCCAAACGTTCGGAACCGACTACTACACCTACGGCCCAGCCACCCTTGCGGGCGAGCTCATGGCAGCGCTCGGGTTCACCCGCTCGGAACTTCAAAGCGACCCGGACGGAGTCAGGTTCATCCAGGTCGCACCTGAACTGCTCGCTGAGGAGACCGACGCAGACCTTGTGTTCGCTCCCGCGGGCAGCGACAGCGACGGCGTCTCGGTGTTCGACAACCCGACCGTCGAGGTCGGCGACACACCCTCGGGCGTCGTCCTCGAAGTGTGGTTCCAGGCGCACGCTCTTGCCGCATGGGTGATCCTCGACGACGTGGAAGCCGTCCTCCTCGGGGACGGGCAAACCACGACACTCGAAGACGTCCCCGCAGTGTGGAACGACCTCATCGCCGCCGTCGAAGCCCAATAGTCCGTCCCCCCAGGAAAGCGAACCCCGAGCCCATCGGGCGGGTCTCCTCCAACTCCGCTCCGGGACCCGGTCCTACAGCGGGAAGATCTGCTCGACGTTCGCCGTGATGATGGTGCGCTGAGAGGACCATCGCCGCATGGCCGTCTTCGCAGACGGCTCGCCGATGGCTCGTGCGGCGGCGTTGAACGCTCGGTGGTAGTGGGGTGCTGCCCTGAGTCGCTGCGTCGTGGTGAGGCCGGCGACGTGGACTACATCCCACGGCGGCAGTGTCTTATCGTCGACGAGGCGCTCGGAGACCTCCACGCCGAGGAATT
>JBCCYT010000087.1:0-17960 GCA_039188975.1 Actinomycetota bacterium | reverse complement strand
CGGTGCCGGTGCCGGTGCAGGCTCGGGGGCCGGTGGCGCCTCGGCGGCGGGGGCCGCCGGCGCTTCGGTGGGCGCTGGCGTATCAGCGGCATCGCCGACTCTTGCCAGGATCTGACCGACTTCGACGACATCGCCTTCCTCGGCAAGGATCTCGGTCACGACACCAGCCACCGGGGAAGGCACTTCGGAGTCGACCTTGTCGGTCGAGACCTCGAAGAGGATCTCGTCCATGGCGACGCTGTCGCCCACGTTCTTGAACCACTGGGTGATGGTTCCTTCGGTGACGGTCTCCCCCAGCTGGGGCATGGTCACGTCGGCCATAGTTGCTCTCTTCTTCCTGTGCGGGTGGGGGATCAGCCGTGGAGTCCACGGCCGGTGAGCGACAGCACGGTCTCGCCGAACATTTCGCTCATCGTCGGATGGGGCTGGATGAACGACGCTACGTCATCGACGGTGGCCTCCCAGTTGACGGCCAGGTACCCCTGCCCGAGCTGTTCGGTCACCCAGGGTCCAACCATGTGCACGCCGAGGATCTTCCCGGCGGTGCCGTCGGCTCGCTTCTCGGCGATGACCTTCACGATGCCGTCGGTGTCGCCGACGATCTTGGCTCGGCCGTTGCCGATGAAGCTGTGCTTGCTGGTGACGACGTCGTAGCCGGCATCGATCGCACTCTGCTCGGTGTGACCAGCGAAGGCGACCTCGGGATGGCAGTAGATGCACCAAGGCGTGCCGTGGTGATCGAGTGGCGCCGGGTTCTCGCCGAGGATGTCTTTGATGGCGAGCATGCCTTCGGCAAACGCCACATGGGCCAGCTGGGGCGTGTTGATGATGTCGCCAACCGCCCAGACGCCGGCTTCTGCGGTGCGGCAGCGGTCGTCGACCTGCACGAAGCCGCGTTCGTCGACGCCGACGGCGGTGCCTTCGAGGCCGAGAAGATCAGCGAAGGGCCGGCGGCCGACGGAAACGATCACCGCTTCGACCTCGACCGACTCACCGTCACCGAAATGCACGGTGGTGCCGGAACCATCGGGCGTTGGGGTGTGGCCGGTGACGCCAACGCCGGTCCTGGTCTTGATGCCGCGCTTCTTGAACGACCGCTGGACGACCTTGGTCGCGTCGGGGTCGCAGCCGGTGAGGATCTGGGGCATGGCTTCGAGGACGGTGACGTCGACGCCCATGTCCCCCATCATCGAAGCGAACTCGCACCCGATCGCGCCGCCGCCGATGACGACCGCGGAGGTGGGGAGCTTCGGCATCGACAGGACCTCGTCCGACGTCATGACGATGCGACCGTCGACCTCGAACCCGGGGATCGTGCGGGTGACCGACCCCGCAGCGATGATCACGGCTTTCCCGCTGACGGTCGTGGTGGCCCCGTCGGCTCCGGTGACGGTCACCGTCCGGCCCGGCCCGAGCGACCCGGCACCGTCGTACACGGTGACCTTGCGCTGCTTCAAGAGCCCGCCGAGGCCGCCGACGAGCTGGTCGACGATCGCCTGCTTGCGAGTCATCGTGACCGACCAGTCGATGGTTGGGGGGCTCGCATTGACGCCGAAGTCGGCGGCGTGCCCGACCGTGCGGTACACGTGCGCCGTCTCGAGCAGCTCCTTGGCGGGGATGCAGCCAATGTTGAGGCAGGTGCCTCCGAGAATGTTGTGCTCGATGATGCCGATGTCGAGACCGATGCCAGCGCCATAGAGCGCAGCGGCGTAGCCACCTGGCCCACCGCCGATCACGACGATGTCATGGGTCGGGTTCTGTTGAGTGTCCGTCGCACTCACCTCCTCGGTATGACGGTGATCCTATCGGCGAGAACAGCCTCGGTCAGGAGATGATCTGATACAGCTGAATCGCCGACGCAAGCAGGATCGCGAGCCCGCACAACATCGCAGACAGAATGAGTTTTCGGGTGCTCATGGACGGCTCTGATCGGTCACCGCGCCCAGTATGGCGCGCGTGGCCTCTACCCTGGCAGTCGTGCCCCACCGCCGACATCGTCTCCCGCTTGCGCTCCTCGTGCTGCTTGCGATGCTCGGCGCGGCGTGCGCCGATACTGACTCGGGTTCGGAGACGACCGCGGGGGGTGGCGATGTCGATACGATCAGCGCCTCCGCGACAGCAGCCGACGCCGACTCCTCCGCACCGGACGACGACGCCACCGCCGACGCCTCAGCCGACGATGATCCCGCAGCTACAGCAGCCGAGGACGCCGCCGCGCCAGCGGCTGACCCCGACGACACGTCGTGGCCGCACACCTTCATTGCCGACGACATCAACGGCGCCCTGTTCGACGCCAACGACCTGGCCGGCCAAGACACCGTGCTGTGGTTCTGGGCCCCCTGGTGACCGACGTGCCGGAGAGAAGCCCCTGCGGTCGCAGCGGTACAGGAACAATTTGCGGGTCAGGTTGAGATCATCGGTGTCGCAGGCCGAGACGGCGTCGAGCAGATGCAGGAGTTCGCATCCAGCACGGGCGTCGACGATCTTCGACACGTCGCCGACGTCAGTGGCGACATTTGGGAGTCCTACGACATTGCCTCCCAACCAGCGTGGGTGTTCATCAATGATGATGGAACGTGGACTACGTTGGTGAGCGCTCTCGGTGAGGATCGACTCGCCGAGCAGATCGAGTCACTCCTCGCTTCCTAGCTCGCCACGCCTCACGCCACACCACCATCAACGTGTCAGACGATCACCCTTCGCGCCGCCCTACGCCACCGTGGGTGGTTACCAGTTCTACTTTGCGTGAGATGGCTGACGTGCTAGACCAGATCGGGCAACGGCGGTCGAATCACAGCGAGGAGGTGCGGACCGCAATGGATCCTCTGCTGCCCGACGCGCCCGAACGCGTCGACGCGCACAGTCGCCCCCTCGATCGCAACGCTCGCGCCGCAGTCACTGCCTTGGCGCGCGCCCTCGAGGTCTTTGACCGCCCGGCCGCCCGCCGAGCAGCGTTACGAGCCCACCTCGCAGACCGCATCGCCGTTGCCGCCGGAACACCGATCCAGGATCGAGTCGATGCAATCACCGGCGCGGTCATGTCTGAAATCGGCATTCTCTTGACCCATGTTCGGCCGGTCGGCACGGTCGACATTGTCCCCGACCCCGCGTCGGCAGTGCTGTCGGCGACCATGCTCGACCGGCTCCCCGGGCTCACCGGCACCGGCGATGCAGTGCGGCACCAGTTCGAACGATGGGACGGCTCCGGTGGCCCGCACGGCAGCCGAGGGCCCGACATCCCGCTCGCCGCCCGCCTGCTGTCACTCGCGGCAACCCTGGTCGGCCACCCCGCAGCCGGGCAAGCCCCCAACTGGACGGCGCGTCTGCGCCGAGTCGATGAGCTGCTCGGCACCGCGCTCGACCCCGACCTCGGCGCAGCAGTCGCCCTGGAGCTCGAGTCAGGGGAGCCACTCCCCCGGGCCGTGAATCTCGATGAGGTCCTCGCGGGGCTTGATCGATTCGTGCCGCCTGAACGCAACTCGCCAGTCGAAGCCCTCGTCTCGATCGGCGCAGCCGTTCGCGCCGCAGACCGCATGGACGAAGTGCTCTTGGTGATCGCCGAGCAGGCCCGGCTTGCGCTTGCGGCCAACGTCGTGACGATCAGCCGCATCGAGCATGAGACCGACCGCATCGAAACCCTCGTCAACGCAGGTACCTCCGGGTCGATCGAGCGCTATCCGGTCAATGAGTTCCACGACGAGACGACTCGTCCCGGCCTTCATCGGCTTCTCCTCGGTGAGGGCTATGTTCGCGCCGTCACCGAAGGACGAGCCGACGACGAGAGCATCATCTCGCTTCACCGCCGCGGCCTTCGCTCCGAAGCAGCCTGGCCGATCGTCATCGGCGACCGCCTCTGGGGGATCGTGTCCGCCACGACTCGGGCCGATGGCCACATCCTCGACCACGATCACCTCGCCACGCTTCGCCTGGTTGCCACCCATGTCGCGGCGGCGGTGACACAAGCCGAGCGCATCGCCGAGTTCGAAGAACTCGCCCTGCGCGATCCGCTCACCGGTCTCGGCAACCGACGCGTCGTCGAAGAACGACTCGACGAGATTTTCCGACGGAGTGCGGTCGATCGCCAAGACGTCGCCTTGATCATGTGCGATGTCGACGGGCTCAAGATCGTGAACGACACCCGAGGCCACGCTGCGGGCGACGCCTTGCTCATCGAAGCGGGCCGGGCGTTGAGCGAGGCGGCCAGCACTGTCTCGAACTCCACCACCTGTCGGATTGGCGGCGACGAGTTCTGCATCATCCTCGACGGCGGCGGGATGTTGTCCGCCGATCAGGTCACCGAGATGGCCCGCCGCATCTTTGCGGCCAGCGGGCCCGATCGTTCGCTGTCGTGCGGGGTCGCACGGGCCACCGTCGACATCACCACACCGGGCGAGCTGCTGCGGGCCGCCGACGTAGCGCAGTACGAACAGAAGCGGATCCGCAAGGGCCTGCCGCCGCTCGCCGAGCTCGGGAACGACCTCGAGCGGCGCCGCACTCGCGGCCGCGACTGATCAGCAGCGCGCCCGGCTAGGGCGCGGCATCGAGCACGCGGCCAACGACCCGCACTGCGTCGCTGAGTTCGCTGTACCGCAAGCGATACACCGGTACCGAGCGGACCAGGTCGGTCAAGATGTCGAACACCGGCGCCCCTCCCCGATCGAAATCGAACGCGTCGCCGAGCAACATGTGGAGCGCTTCGGCGCCGGGCACCCGAGCGAGCCGAGTCGAAACACCGGCGCGCCAGGCCGGACAGACGACGGCGCGGACCGGGGTCGGGCCATCGACGGCTCCGATGTCGGCCGGTGGGACATGCCACTCTCGCCGGGCCATCGCAACCTCGACAGGGTTCGTGGGCGTGGGTGCAAGGTCGCCGAAGAGGGGGAACGAACCGGGGTCGAGTGCGATCGCCTTGGCGAAGGGGTGCACCACCCGGTCGGCATCGACCGCCGCAGCCTCATCGGTCAGGTAGCCGAATCCCGATCGCACCAACGCCGTCGTCAGGGTGCTCTTGCCGCGGTTCGATGCGCCCGGCAAGAGCACGGCGCCGGCCCCCGAGGTCACGGCGCCGGCATGCAGCACGAGCCGTTCAGGGCACGCAGCCACCGCAACGGCGTTGATCTCAGAGATCACTCGCAGCAGCCCCCCAAGGCGACTCCCCGTCCGAGCCGAGGCACCGAGGCTCGACGTCACGGTCCAGGCCCCCGCATCCTCGTCCACCGCAATCCACCCGTCGTGAACACCGACGGTTGCGAGCGGGGCCGTGACCCGTTCGAGTGCAGCACGAACCATCGGGGCCTCGACAAACAACCCAATCGTCGCCCCCATCGCCCCGATGACGACCGCCGGAGCGCCAACCGGCCCCGAAACCACACCGGTGATCGGAGCGCTCGGTTCGTCGATCGACCCAGCCAAGCCGTCTGCCACAAAGCGGTCGATCGTTCGTTCGACCTCCATGCGAATCGATGCCGGGTCGACCTCGAACGACTGCGCGATGTCGGCGGTGAGCGTGGCGACCGTCGTCGGGGTCTGGAGACCATCCCACAGCGACGCCGCGGACGCATTCAAGACATGGAGCCGTCGATCGTTGCGGTTGAACAACACTCGGGAACCACCGACCTCCCCTTCCCAGACGCCCTGGGTAGGAGGTGGCGTGACCGCAGCAGCAGCGCTCATGGCTCGCGACCCACCCGCCGGGCCCGGACTCGCTCCGCCGCCGTGGGCAACGCCACCAGCACGAGCAAGAACGGCGTCATCATCGTTCGCTGGCGGGTGAGAATGCCGAAGTTCCCGAGCGCCGAAAACAAGAACACGAAGATCGTCACGTACCCGATGACATACGCGACATACGCCTCGCTGCGAAGGGTTCGCACGGACGCCATCACCCGAGGCACCGCGCCGATCAAGAGCACCGCAAGCACGATGCCCTCCACCGCCGCGATCAGGCCGTTCACACTGACGGCCTCGTGAGGAAGCGGGCGCAACAACACCGTCACGACTCCCCACGGAACATCGGCAATCGACTCGATACGGGCAGCCACGAACGACGAGCCGCCCTGGGCCGAGCGGTAGTTCGCCAGATCGAGCGCCGCATTCACGCTCGTCACGTTGAGATCTTGGACGTCGAAGAGCCGCTCGACAGCGTCTGACAGCACGACGCCGGCGCCCACCAACCCGGCGACGATCACCAATCGGCTGAGCACCCCGCCCGCCGAAGCCCGGCGCGAGTTCATGACCAACGCGCCGATCCCCGCTGCGACCACGATCAACGCAACGTGGGGTCGAACCATGGCTGCGACGAACAAGCCGACGGTCAAGGGCGCCAAGGCAACCCAGTGCCCTCGAAGCACCCGGGCCAGCCCGTAGGCCGCGACCCCGAGACCGAACAGCATCAGGGCTTCCTTGCCGGTACTCGACGGCCAATAGGCCAGCGAGGGCCAGCACACGACAAGGGCCACATATCGCCCCGGATCGATGTTCGGTAGGCCATGCACAAAGGCACGAACACAACCGACGAGCCCGACGAAGCCGAGCAGCGTGAAGACGACGAAGGTCGCGAACTCGTCCTCGAACGTGCCCACCTGCACCAGCCCCGACGCATACCGGACGCTGCCGGTACCCGGGATCGACCGGCCGGTGTCGACGAAGAAGTCCAGCGACCGGAAGCGGTCGGCGAGCGAACGTCCAACGACGTAGTAGTCGACCGCGTCTTGGCGCCATTCGAACCGAGGCAGCACCGCGATGAACTTCAGGCCGAGACCCAGCCGAAGAAGCGACGCCAGATCGATGTCGTGGTTGTTGGAACCCAGCCGATCGAGCACCGGTTGCGCGCCGAAGAGAACCGCGAGCACGAACACCGCGCCGAGCACGCTCACCCGGCCGAGGACCGCCATGGCACACGTCGCAGCGGCTGCGAAGGCAACCAGCGTCCAACCGACCGGCGATGCCCAGCCGTACCGTTGCGCCGGTGTTGCGGAGGCTCGCTCACTCGGCCGAGGAAAGATCCGTTCCTGCTCGATGAGCCGAGTCGCAATCCCTTCCCCGGTCATCGGAGCGCCGACACCTCGATCGGTTCATCGGCGTCGAGATCGATGGTCTCGCCCGACGCCTTGCGACGGCGACGTTTGGCCGACGATGTCGATGGAGACAGATACGGGTCGTTGTCGGTGTAGTAGTACTCGGCCTGGTTCGGGACATCTCGGGTACCGACGAGCGCCACCCCGAGCGGAGGACGGCCGCGGCGTTCCAGGAGCTCGGTCGCTCGAGCCGCCGCCTCGGCTTTGGTGTTGCCGGCGCTCACGACGAGCACGACGTGATCGCACACGCCGAGCAGTTCGGCGGCGTCGTTCGTGGTGAGAATCGGTGCCGTGTCGAGGAGGATCACATCGAACCGGTCTCGGGCCCGCTCAACCAACCGACGTTGGGCACCGACCACATCGCTGGGCGAGGCGGCGGCATCGTTGGGCGTCACCTGCGTCACCATCTGCACCCCCGCCACATCGGTGATGTTGAGCCGTTGGGGAGCGGTCGGTCCGCCGAGGTATCGGTGCAGGCGAGGCCGCCGGAAGTCGCAGTTCACGGCAAGGACTCGACGGTCGCCTTCGGCCATGACCGACGCCAGGTTGGCGATCGTGGTGGTCTTGCCTTCGCTCGGTCCACCCGACGTGACCAAGACGACCATGGCGCCATCCTGGGCCCGGCCTGCGTCTCGATCGACGGCGTGGGCGTAGTCGAGCGCCGAACGCAGCGCGCGGAACGACTCCGCCGTTCGCGACCGCGGTTCGGTGATCGTGACGACATTGGTCTTCTTGCGCTCGGGGCGGGCGAGCGGCGGAATCTCGGCGAGAACCGGAAGGTCGAGGATTGCTTCGACGTCTTCCTTGCGGCGCAGGCGAGAGTCGAGACGCTCGGTGAACTGCACATAGGCAATGCCTGCAGCGGCACCCAGCAAGAGTCCGAGCAGCACCCGGGCTGCGGGGTGATCGGCGAGCCCCGAGCCCCCGTCCCCGGCGGTCGATGGCGCGCCTGCGGTCGAGGCTGTGTTGGCGGCCGACCCGTTGAGCACATTGCTTCCGGCGGCACCAGCCCGCGCCCATGCGTCGAAGTCTCGTTCGCTGATCTCGACCGCATCGCCGTCTTCGAGGGTTTCGAACGGCACGACCGGGACGCCACCTGCGATGAGGTCGAGCTGGTCGGCCTTGGCCGTTGCTTCCCGGACCTGACACAGGCTGAGCTGTTGTTGATCGGCGCCGACGATCCCGTCGCTTTGGTTGACGACCTCCGCTCCGGCACGGTCTCCTCCACAGGCGACCGCGTCGGCGATGCGCTGGTTGACTGCCTGCAACGACTCGTCGAAGTACTCCTGCGCATCGTCTTCGAGCGCCGCGATCAACTGTGTGGCATAGGTGTCGGCAAGGACTTCGGCCTCGGCCGGAACCTGTCCGACTGCGCAAATGATGAGGCTGCCGATGTCGTTGCGGACATACACACGAACCTGCGAAACAACCGCGGTCTGTTCGTACCCACTCGCGGTCGCCACGGCGACCGGAATCTGGCCTGAGGTCACCCGTGCGGCCAACCGTTCGAGGTTGCGCACGTCGACGACTTCGGTGCCGCTCGGGATCGCGTCGTCCACCAACAGCGTGTGGCAGGCGTCGTAGCGCACCTCGGGGACGGCGTCGGGGGCCGCGTCGGCTTCGACGGCAACCGACACCGCACCGAGTGCTGCGCCGAGAACGGCCAAGACGGCAACGGGGCGCCAACGCCGCCGAAACGTTCGAATGATGTGTTGCAAGTCCATGAGAGTGTTCGCCCACCCCTCCGTATGGTTGTGCGACGCTGTCCCAATCGGCAGCTCGCCGTCTGGCATGAGTCACTCGACCTAATTCGCTCCAACGAGGCCCGTGGACCGCATCTATCTCTCCCCTCCTGACATGACCGACATCGAGCGAGCTCACATGCTCGATGCGTTCGACAGCAATTGGGTCGCACCGGTCGGCCCGCACCTCGATGCGTTCGAGACCGCGTTCGCGGCGAGACACGGCGGGGGCCATGCCGTCGCGGTCGCCAGCGGCTCGGCGGGGCTTCACCTTGCGTTGCTTCTCGCCGGCGTCGAGCGGGGCGACGTCGTGATCGTGCCGTCCTTCACCTTCGCCGCGACGGCGAACGCCGCGGTCTACTGCGGTGCGACACCGGTCTTTGTCGACAGCGAGCCGCGAACATGGAACCTCGATGCTGAGCTCGTGGCCACCGCAATCGACGATGCCAGGGCCCGCGGCGAACGGGTCGGTGCAGTCGTCTCCGTGGATCTCTACGGGCAGTGTGCCGAGTACGACCAGATCGAGCAGGTCTGTGCCGCGGCCGAGGTGCCGTTGATCGAGGATGCCGCCGAGGCGGTGGGCGCCTCCTGGAACGGGCGGTCGGCCGGCTCGTTCGGTGCGGCCGCCGTGTTTTCGTTCAATGGCAACAAGCTGATGACCACGGGAGGCGGTGGACTGCTGTTGAGCCGCGATCGCTCGGTGGCCGACCGGGCCCGCCACCTTGCCACCCAAGCGCGCGAACCCGTGCTGCACTACGAACATGTCGAGGTCGGGTTCAACTATCGGCTCAGCAACCCGCTTGCGGCCATCGGTCTCGGCCAGCTGGAACGCCTTGACACGCTGCTGGATCGTCGGGCCGCGAACCGAGCGTTCTACGTCGATGCCCTCGGCGACCTCGATGGGGTGAGCTTCAACCCGATCGACCGACGTGGTACGCCGAATCACTGGCTCACGCTCCTCGTCCTCGATGAACGGGCGGCCGCATCGCCGAACCAGGTGATCGATGCCCTCGACGCGGTCGATGCCGAAGCCCGTCCGGCGTGGAAACCGATGCATCTTCAGCCCGTGTATGCCGGGAACCGCATGTTCGGCGGCGCTGTCTGCGAAGCGGCCTTCCGGCATTCGCTGTGCTTGCCGTCTGGCTCGTCGATGGCGCCTGACGATCTCGATCGGGTGGCGGGCGCCGTGCGGCGAGTTCTCGCGTGACCACTCGCCGTTCGGTCCGCCATCTCATCAAGGGACTCGGGCCGGGGGGTGCGGAGCGACTCCTACTCAACCAAGTCAGGGCCGAACGGGGCCGCGTCCGCCACCGGGTGACGTATCTCATCGCGGAGAAGTCGCACCTGGTGGCCGACCTGGAGGCCCTCGATGCGGACGTCCAGCGACTCGACGCATCGACGCTTGCGCTGACCGGCCGTCTCCGACAGCTCTTCATCGAGGAGCCGACCGACATCGTCCACGTGCACTCCCCCGCGCTTGCGGCGGCGGCGCGGATGGCGAGCCGAACGATCCCGGCGGCTCACCGGCCCGCGCTGGTCGGCACCGAGCACAACCGCTGGCCGCGTCACCACCGACTCACCCGGCTTGCCAACCGTCTCACCATCCGGCTCGAGGCCGCGACGATCGCGGTCAGCGCCGATGTGGCGTCGACCATCCGGGGAGCCCGGCCGGGCCAGGTCCGCACGGTCGTGCACGGCATCGACCTCGCCGGTGTGCGCCAGGGCGCCGATCGGGCCGGCGCTCGAGCCGAGCTGGGAGCTGCGGTCGACGACTATGTCGTTGTTTGTGTGGCAAACCTTCGCCGAGAGAAAGCGATCGACGAGTTGATTCACGCCGCGCAGCGGGCCATCGCCGATGCCCCGCGCCTTCGGTTCGTTCTCGTTGGTCAGGGCCCGCTCGCCGACGACGTCGATCGATGGATCACCGAAGCCGATCTCGGTGATCGGTTCCTCGCGCTCGGCTACCGCACCGATGTTGCCCGAATCTTGTCGGGAGCCGACGCCTTCACCCTGTCGAGCCACCACGAAGGACTACCGGTCGCCCTGATGGAGGCGTTTGCGTTGGGGCTGCCGGTCGCCGCCACTCGGGCGGGCGGTGTGCCGGACGCGGTCGGTGCGGCCGGGATCCTCGTCGCGGTCGGCGATGTCACGGCCCTCAGCGAGGCCTATGTTCGGCTGTCGACCGAACCCGACCTGCACGAGCGGTGCCAAACGGAAGCGGCGAGCCGCGCCGAGGGCTTTTCGGTCGACCGAGCGATCGCCGAGATCGGCGACATCTATGAGGCGGTGACGAGCGCAGGCGACGCGCCGAGGGCGACATCGTAGGTTCTCAGCGTCGTGGCAATCACGTCTCGATGATCGAAGTGCTCGATCGCTCGGACTCGCGCTGCGACCCCTTGGCGAAGTCGAAGTTCCGGGTCTGCGACGAGGCGACGAAGTGCGGATGCCAACCGACCTGCGTCGCCGGCAGGCACGAGCGCGCCCGTCTCGCCATCGGCGACCACCTGGCGACAACCACGCACATCGGTCGCCACGACCGGCAGTCCCATGGCGGCGGCTTCCATGGCTGAGCGAGGGAAGCCCTCTCGGTACGAGGCAAGCGCGTACACGTCGAACATCGAATACAGATCGGCCATGTCGTCTCGCGCGCCGAGAAAGCGCACACCGTGCTGACGTGCGGCCGCCATGGCGAGCGCCGGTACCGACTCGGGCTTGTCGGGGTCGTCGGGCCCGACGACCACGAAGACACAGTTCTCGTCGCGCAACTCCTCGGCGGCGTCGAAGATCTCGCGGTATCCCTTCTCCCAGACCAGCCGCCCGACGACACCGATCACGACCGTGTCTGGGTCGAGTTCGAATTCCGCTCGGAGTCGGGATCGAGCGCTCGGCGGCACGCGGTTGGGATCGAAGTGGTCGAGGTCAACGCCATTGCCGAGCACGGTCAGCCGATCGTGGGGAATGCCGAGCCGACGCAACACTGCGAGATCTTCGGTATTTTGCAGCAGTTCGGCATCGCTGCAGGCAGCTGCGATCCGCTCGAGTCCGTAGACGACGGCTCGCTTGTGCAACCGGTCGTCCGGCAGGGCGTACAGCCCGTGCACGGTGTTGACGATGACCGGCACACCTGCGGCACGGGCGGCAAGGCGCCCGAACACCCCCGGTTTCGGGTTGTGGGTGTGCACGATGGTTGGATCGAGGACCTTGAACGCCCGATAGAGCTCCGTCATCGCAGCCAGGTCTCGACGCGGTGACATCGATCGGGTCAGCGACCGAATCGGATAATGGCGAAGGCCGCTCGCCTCGAGGGCGTCGACGTGGGGGCCGGGGGCCGACATCGCGATGACGTCGTAACCCGCGTCCTGGAACGCTTCGAGCTGGGGGCGCAGGAGCCAGTCGAGGCTCATGTCGGTGGTCGTCAGGTGAACGAGCGTCCGGGTCACGATGTCGCCTCGGCGTACCGACGGCGGTTCACGACCTGGCGGACCTCGTCCTCGAGGCGCATTCCGCCGTCAGCCTTGTGGCGAAACCAATGAAGGCCGTCCGTGGTTTGGATCGGGCTGCGTCGCAGCCGGTACACGTCGGTACCGACCGGGTTGGCCTGGGTCCCGGCGAGCGCTGCCGAACGGAACCGGTTTCGCACGAGCTCGTCAGCGAACGGTGTGGGCTCGAGCGCCTTGGGATACGCGAAGTGTGCGGCCGCGACGCCGAGCTCGGCGCCGATCAATTCGATGGAGCGGTCGAGCTCATCGGCGACGTCCTCGGCGGGCAGACGATCGAGAAGGACATGGGAGTGGGTGTGGGACCCGATGGTCACGACACCGCTGTCCAGGGCATCTCGCAGACCGGACCAGCTGACCGGGCGGCCCGCGTCGGGGAAGTCGATTCCCTCATCGACATGCCGGGTCGCGACGTACAGGGTGGCCGGCACTCCATGTCGGGCGAGCACCGGCACCGCTTCGTCGACGAAGTCGACGGTGCCGTCGTCGAAGGTGACGACGACACGACCGGCGAGGTCCTCGCCCGCGGTGAGCCGATCGAGCGCGTCATCGAGCGCGATGGCGCGCCCTGACGCGCTCAGCTCGGCGATCTGGGCATCAAAGGTCGCGGTCGGGAGGTCCACCCGAACACCGGTGCGGGCACCGACCCGGTGATAGATCAACACGACGAGGCCAGACGGGCCCGGCCGGACCCGGTCAAACGTGCCGGCAACGAACTTGATGGCGTGGGAAGCGAACCGCATCTCCACCCTCGTCGGCATGCAACCCCAGCCCATGAGGAGCAGGCCCTAGGCTCGCCGGCCATGGAGGGCTCCGTCACCTGTCGGCCAGCAACGATCGACGAGATCTCGACGATCGTGGCGTTGGCCGGGCGGTCGCTCGGTTGGGACTCGTCAGATCCCAACGAGGCGTTCTTTCGGTGGAAGCACGTGGAGAACCCTGCGGGTGTCTCGCCAATGTGGGTGGCAACCGACGGCGATGATCTGGCTGGGTTCCGGACGATGATGCGGTGGCGCTTCGTCTCCCATGGGCAGGTCGTCGACGCGGTACGAGCAGTCGACACGGCGACGGCGCCAGAACATCAACGCAAGGGGGTGTTTCGACTCCTCACGCAGACGGCGATCCGCCAGCTCACGGCCGACGATGTGGCGTTCGTCTTCAATACACCGAACGCCCAGAGCCGACCCGGCTATCTGAAGATGGGGTGGATCGAAGCAGGTCGGGTCTCGGCCCAGGTCGCGCCTGCCGGTCTGGGATCGCTCCCTCGGTTGCTTCGGGCCCGTACACCGGCCCGGAAGTGGAGCGACCAGCTCCAGGCCGGCGACCCGATCGACGCTGTCGCGTCTGACCTTGCGCGGTGGGAGACCTCCTCCACCGAGACGACCACCGACCGGTCCGACTCGTATCTGCGTTGGCGCTACGGGTTCGAACCGCTTCACTATCGAGTGCTCCAAACCGACGAGGCTGCCGCAATCGTGCGTCTACGTCGCCGTGGCAGTTCGGTCGAGGCGGTGATCGCCGACGTCTTTTCGCCATCGTCTCGCGCGACCCGGGAGATCTTCCGATTGGTCCGCCGGCTGCCCCGGGTTGACCACCTACTCACCGTCAAATCGGCGCCTCATCCGGCTCCATGGCTGCCAGCCGTCCCCGGGCTCGGCCCGATCCTGACCATCCGGGCGCTGGTTTCCGAACCTCCGCGGTTCGACCACTTCAGCCTGAGCCTCGGT
This sequence comes from Actinomycetota bacterium, assembly GCA_039188975.1. Classification (GTDB taxonomy): domain Bacteria; phylum Actinomycetota; class Acidimicrobiia; order Acidimicrobiales; family Aldehydirespiratoraceae; genus UBA11606. The sequence goes on along the minus strand of JBCCYT010000087.1, from coordinate 3,921 downwards.
GATGTCGAACTCTTCTGACGACTCATGCCGAACCGATTCGTGCCGACTGGGCACGAGACGACGTTTGGAGGAGTCATGCAGATCCTGGTCACCGGCGGCGCCGGCTTCATCGGCGCCAACCTCTGCCAAGCACTCGAGAGAGGCGGTCACCGAGTCACCGCCTTCGATGACCTGTCGACCGGCGCGGCCGCCAATCTCGATGGCACCAACACCGAGCTGATCGTCGGATCAATCCTCGATCCGGTCGCCACCATCGCCGCAGCGGCCGAGGCCGACGCCATCGTCCATCTCGCCGCTCGTCCATCGGTTCCTCGATCGATTGCCGATCCAGTGCCGAGCCACCTGGTCAACGCAACGGGAACGGTGAACGTCCTCGAAGCGGCCCGGACCGACGGGCTTCGCCATGTGATCACCGCCGGCTCGTCGTCGGTCTACGGCGCGAACCCGGCGCTGCCCAAGCATGCCGGGCTCGCGACGCGGCCGGTCAGCCCTTATGCCGCCAGCAAGCTCGCAGCCGAGGCCTACACGCTCGCCTACGGCCACAGTTTCGACCTTCCGACCCTGTCGTTTCGGTTCTTCAACGTCTTTGGGCCGCTGCAAGCAGCAGGACATGCCTACGCGGCGGTCATCCCGACCTTCGTCGAAGCAGCCCTTGCCGGACGTCCGCTGCCGGTCCATGGGGATGGCACCCAGTCACGGGACTTCACGTTCGTCGACACCCTCACCGCCGTGATCATCGATGCGCTCGAACGCCGGGTCACCAGCGACGAGCCGGTCAACCTCGCCTACGGCACCCGAACCACCCTGCTGTCTGTCATCGATCTGATGTCGGAGCTCTTGGGCCGCTCGGTCGTCGTGGACTTCCTTCCGTCACGCGCCGGCGACGTCCCCCACAGCCAAGCCGACGACAGCCAGCTTCGATCGCTCTTCCCCTCGATCGTCCCAACCCCACTCGACATCGGCCTCAAGGCCACGATCGACTGGATGCGGGACCTCCAGGTCGATTGATGTCACCGTCTCTTGCCATCGGGTCGACACCGAGTGGCCATCTGTTGGCCCCCTATCGCGGGAAACGGGTCGTCGATCTGGCCGTTCTGGCCATCTGTTCGGTCCCGGCTGGCATCGTCGGCCTCCTCTGTGCCGGCGCGGTGCGTATCACCTCACCGGGCCCGGTCTTGTTTCGCCAGGAGCGAGTTGGCCGCGATGGAGTCCCATTCGTCGTTCTGAAGTTCCGCACCATGCGTGATGGCGACAATCCGATCATCCCCGATGCATCGGTGATCACTCGCGTCGGGTGGTTTCTCCGCCGTTTCTCACTCGACGAACTCCCGCAACTGATCAATGTCGCTCGGGGCGAGATGAGCGTGGTTGGGCCCCGCCCAACGCTTGCGTATCAGGCCGACCGGTGGACACCCGAACAACGAGAACGACTCGCCGTCCGTCCCGGCTTGACCGGTCTCGCTCAGGTCAACGGACGCAACGATCTGAGCTGGCCGGAACGGATCGAGTACGACCGCCGCTACGTCCGATCGCAGTCGGTGCGGACCGATCTCACCATCCTCGCCAAGACGATGTCTGCGATGGTGAGTGGCGAAGGCACCGGTGCCACCGCCGACGACGACCCAATCGCGGGGCAGGCCTCGTGACGACGCTCGGGATCATCGGCGCGGGCGGTCACGGCCGAGAGATCCATGCGATTGCGACCCGGGCGACCGATCCGTTCGACCATGTCATCTTCGCCGACGACGCCGATGTCGACCGGCAACGGTTGGATCGCCTCCGCGTTCCTCAGGTTGTCAACATCGGTGACCTGGTCGGCTTGTGCGACCGCTATGTGATCGCCATCGGCGACCCGGCAACGCGGCGAACCGTCGCCGACCGGATCGACGCCTCACTGGCCGCCGCCACGGTGGTTGCGGACAACGCCTGGATCGGGTCCGACGTGGGCCTTGAACCCGGGGTGGTGATCTTCCCGACCGCAACCATCACGACCAACGTGCGGGTCGGCAGGCACAGCCATGTGAACAGCGGCGCAGTCCTCTCCCACGACTGTCGGATCGGGTCGTTCGCCACCATCTCTCCAGCGGTCGCGTTGAACGGTGACGTCACCGTCGAGGACGGCGCCTTCCTCGGCTCCGGCGCGGTCGTGTTGCCGGGCCGAACGATCGGTCAGGGCGCAGTCGTTGGTGCGGGCGCGGTCGTCACCGCCGACGTCGCGCCCGGCGCGACGGTCGTTGGCGTGCCCGCCCGCTGACATCGACGATTCAGTCGAGCGAGCACCGCCAGACCAATCCGAGCCGCGATCGACGCGGCAACGCACATCGCCAGCACGAACGGCAATCGATCCGGTCGCCCGACGGTACCCAGCACGGCAGCGGCGGGAGCAACGACGATCAACAGCGGCGCCCACCGCGCCGCGGCACGCCGCAGGAAACCGGTCCCGGCGAGGAGGAGCAGGCCACCGATCAATGCTGGCTCGGTATCGGGGGCCGTCGACCAGACCGCCCCGCACCCGGCGACTGCGACCACCCCAACGAATGGTGCGGGGGCTGCCAGCCGGCCCGACACGAGCCCGGCGATCATGCCGGCGACGAAGAGCAGCGCCGCCACGGCCAGCAGCGGGGCCGGCCGGTCGACGAACCCCTCGGGCAGGAAGTCGGGGTGTCTCAGAGCGAGGGTGATGACATACAAACCGACGACCGCCGGCGCAGCGACACGTGTGCGGCCGACCAATGCACCACCGGCTGCGCCGATCACCAACGCCGCGATCGCATCCTCCGGATGGAGCGGACCGTCTGGAATCATCAGAGCTGGATCGTGTCGTGCGGTTCCGCGGCGAGACACAACCGAGTGATCGCCCGCCGAAGCTGGTCGGGATCATCGGTACCCAGTGGTTCGAGACTGAACGGCGCGAGGGGCGGGACCTGACAGTGCGAGATCAGCGGATGGGCATGGCGCTCATCGATCTCGGCCTGCCCCAGCAGGACCTCGTGCAACTTCTCGCCGGGGCGCAAGCCGGTGAAGACGATGTCGATCGGGCGATCCGCCTGAGCCACCAGTCGTCGAGCGACATCCACGATCTTGACCGGCTCGCCCATGTCGAGCACCAGCGCTTCACCCGGACTCCCGACCGCGCCGGCTTGGATGACGAGCTGAACCGCCTCCTGAACGGTCATGAAGTAGCGGGTGACCTCGGGGTGCGTGACGGTGATCGGTCCACCCTCTGCGACCTGACGTTCGAAGGCCCCGAGCATCGAGCCGCGACTGCCGAGCACGTTGCCGAAACGGACGCTCAGATAGCTGCCGGCCTCACGAGAGGCGAACCACGAGGTGATCTGCTCAGCGATCCGCTTCGTGTAACCCAGCACCGAACTCGGGTCGGCGGCCTTGTCCGTGGAGATGTTGACGAAACGATCGACGCCCACGCCGGCGGCCGCCTCCAACACGTTGAGCGTTCCGAAGATGTTGGTCTTCACCGCCTCGGCCGGATGCATCTCCAACAGTGGCAGGTGCTTCAAGGCTGCGGTGTGGAACACGACCTGCGGGCGGTGCGTGGCGAAGACCTCTCGCATGCGGTGGCGATCTCGAATGTCGGCGACGACCAGTCGATCGGAGTCGAGCAGGGCCCGGCCCTCCAAGGCCATCTGGACGGCATGCAAAGCCGATTCATCTCGATCGAGCATCACCAGCGATTCGGGCCCGAATCGCTGGAGCTGACGGCAGAGTTCCGACCCGATCGAGCCACCCGCACCCGTCACCAAGACCCGGCGACCGGTGATGTACCCGGCAATCGCGCTGATGTCGGTATCGATCTGGTGGCGGCCGAGCAGATCGGCTTCGGTCAGGGGGCGCACGTCGTCCGCGCCGACGCTGCCATCGATGAGTTCGGCGACACTCGGCACGATCCGCATCGAGATGTCG
>JBCCYT010000086.1:0-18186 GCA_039188975.1 Actinomycetota bacterium | reverse complement strand
GGCGGCGGCTGCCTCGGTGACGTCAATGCGCATAGCGGCAACAACCCTGCCAGGTCGTCGACCATTCCGCGTGTTCGCCCTTGCAGTATGCGAACATGTGTTCGATACTCGCGCGATGGCAACGGGCCAGGCGCGCAATCTCGCCGTTGAGCACTTCGAGCTCGACGAGCGAGCCGATGCGTCGACCCGTCGCGCCGACCTTCGCCTCGTCGGCGATCGGGTCACTCCGATGGCGCTCGCCCGCGAGCAGACCATGCCGGTGCTCGGCCCGTTGGTGTCGCTGTTCCCGGAAGGAGCGCTGCGGCGAGGCAGCGTCGTCGGTGTGCGCGGATCGGGGGCGACGGCGTTGGCCTTGGCGGTGGCGGCGGGTCCGTCGGCTTCGGGAGCCTGGACGGCGGTCGTCGGCGATCCCGACCTCGGGCTGGCTGCGGTCGGTGAGCTCGGGGTGGCGCTCGAACGACTGCTGGTCGTACGTCCCGAGCCCGACACCTGGTCGTCGGCGTTGGCCGCACTCATCGGATCCGTCGATGTTGTGGTGGTCGCGCCTCGGCACCGTGTTCGAGAGGCCGACGCTCGCCGGATGGCGGCCCGGTTGCGAGAGCGCGGTTCGGTGCTGATCCATGTCGGGGATCGTTGGCCGGTCGGTGCTGATGTGCAGCTCGATGTCGCGGCTGGCGAATGGGCTGGTTTGGGCGATGGGCACGGCGTGTTGACCGCCCGGCGTCTTCGGATCGAGGGCGGCGGTCGCGGGTCGGCGTCGCGCCCTCGGTCGTTGGAGGTGTTGGTGCCGGGTCCGGGTGGGGCCATCGCCGAACTCGCACCGCCTGCGGCTGAACCGCTCGCTCGTGACGCATGAGTGCGCCGATTCGCACGCTGGTGGCGTGGTGTCCTGACTGGCCGGTCGTGGCGACCGGTGCCGATCTCGCCGATCCGGTTGCGGTGGTGTTCGCCAACCGCATCGTTGCCGCATCGCCCGGAGCCCGAGCCCACGGGGTGACGAGAGGGCTGCGGCGTCGAGCCGCGCAAGGCCGCTGTGCTGAGCTCGAACTCCACGAACGCGACGAAGCGAGAGAAGCACGGTTGTTCGAGCCGGTCGTCGCTGCGCTCGACGACGTGACCCCTCGGGTTGAAGTCACTCGGCCAGGAACCTGCGCGCTGGTCATGCGAGGCCCGTCTCGCTACTTCGGTGGTGATGCAGCCGTCGCCGAACTCGTGCAGGCTCGCCTGGCCGAGGTCGTCGCCGGCCGGACCGACGTGCGGATCGGGGTCGCCGACGGCCCGTTCGCAGCGGAGCTTGCGGCGCGCGCCGCATCGACGACTGCACCAACCCATCTCGTCGAGGTAGGCGACGGCGCTGGCTTCTTGGCGCCGATGAACATCGACGTGCTCGACCGTCCTGACCTCGTCGACGTCTTGCGACGGCTCGGCATCCGCACGCTCGGCGCGTTTGCGGCGTTGCCGGCGGCCGATGTGCTCGCTCGGTTCGGGACCGAAGGGCTCGCTGCGCATCGGTTGGCGTCGGGCCTCGACGAGCGGCCCCCCGATGCTCGTCACCCGCCGGTCGACTGGTCGGTGTCGGCCGAGATCGATCCGCCAGCCGATCGGGTCGATCGGGTCGCGTTTCTCGCCCGCACGCTTGCCGACGAACTGCATCGTCGGCTCGGCCGAGACGGGGTCACATGTGTGCGGATCGGGATCGAAGCCGAAACCGAATACGGCGAAGAACTCGTTCGGTTCTGGCGTCACGAAGGAGCCCTGTCCGACGCGGCGGTTGCCGATCGGGTGCGATGGCAGCTCGACGGCTGGTTGAACGGGTCCGCGGCCGTGCGCCCGAGCAGCGGCATCACCCGACTGTCGTTGGTGCCCGACGAACTCATCGCGGCGAAAGGTCGTCAACTCGGCTTCTGGGGTGGTGAAACCGAAGTCGACCAGCGAGCGGCTCGGGTTGCGGCTCGGCTGCAGGGCCAGCTTGGCGCCGACGCGGTGCTCGTTCCCGAGTTGGGCGGTGGCCGTCACGCCAACGAGCAGCTTCGGCTCGTTCCAGCGGCGACGGTCGAATTGTCGGGCCGGTCGCTCGCCCCGCCGCCGGATGCGGCGCCCTGGCCTGGCGCATTGCCGGCCCCATCGCCGACTCGGGTGCTGGCCGAGCCGATCCCGATCGATGTCCTCGATGTGGCTGACGCGCTGGTCACCGTCACCGGTCGAGGGTTGCTCTCGGCGCCACCGGCAGTGCTCGCGGCCCGCGGTCGCCGTCTCGACGTCGAGCGCTGGGCTGGGCCGTGGCCGGTCGATGAACGCTGGTGGGATCCCGAGGCGCACACCCGCCACGCACGCCTCCAAGTGATCACCATCGATGGCCGAGCCCACCTGATCACCCTCACCAGCGGCCAATGGTTGATCACCGCCCAATGGGATTGACCGAGGTTCTGACGCCAGCGCGTAGGTTGGCGCCGTGCGTCAGCTCCGTTTTGTTGTTCTCGTGATTGGGTTCCTCCTCACCGCGTGCGGAGGCAGCGATGGCACAACCACGACCGAACCGGCCACGTCGACCACGGTGGCGGGCGTGACCGCAACCAGCTCGGCGCCGGTCGAGACGACGACGACCGAGCCGGCGAGCACAACGGTGCCGGCAACGACCTCGACCATCAGCCCTCCGCCTTCGTCGACCCTTGTTGCGCCGGAGCTGACGGTGCCGACGGAGGAACTTCCGGGCGAACCGGTCGACATCTTTCCCTCCGCCGGTACCGAACTCTCGGTCTTGGGGGTTCGGCACGACGATGTGTTGAACGTTCGCTCGATTCCCGGATCCGAGAGCGACATCATCGCCACGCTCGATCCGACAGCGTCCGGCTTCGTCGCAACCGGTCGTCACCAACAGCTTCCGACGACGTGGTGGATGGAAGTGATCATCGATAGCGACACGGTCGGCTGGATCAACCGCACCTTCGCCGCAATCGAAGGGGTCACGTTCGACGACACGGAGCGGGTGCGAGGGCTTCTCGACAGCACGACCGCCTCGGCCCTCGAAGACCTGGGGCGTCGTATTGCTGAGCTCGGTGTCGACCCTGACGTACTTCAGCGGATCGAGATGAGCGTTGCACCGGTCCTCGGCGATCCGAGCGAAGTCGTCTTCGATGTCGTCGGTTTGGGTGATGATTCCGTCGCCGGTCAGCGCGTGCGCGTCTTCGCGGTCACGACCGAGGATCAGGAGTGGACGCTCATCTCGGTTGAGGTGACCGCGATGTGTGGGCGCGGCGGACAGGTGGGCGGGCCGTGTCTGTGAGCGACACCGTGCCGTGGGAACGTCGCCGTGTCGGAATGCTCGATCAGCAGTTACGGCGCGGGCTCGGTCGACTCGGCCATCTCGGCGAGCCGGGCCATCCGGTTGCGTTGACCGCGGGCCGAAAGGGGTCCGACGACCTTCTCCAGCACCGAGCCGAGCGGACCGGACAGTTCGGCAGTGAAACGAATCGTCGAGCCGTCATCGGTCGCCATCACCCGGTTCTGGTACTCGAGCCGCCACGGACCGAGCGTCGAATGCCAGTCGTAGCCGCCGTCGGGATAGACCTCGGTGACGACCATGGCGATCGCCATCGGCGAAAAGAACGCACGCGGCTTGCCGACCCAACCGGGCTCGACCCGCGTCGACGGTGCATCGAGACCTGCGACATGAGGCGACCATGTCGACCACGCGTCGGTATCGACGAGAAGCTCGTGCACGGTCGGAGCTTCGGCGGTCGTGGAAACGGTTGTCTCGATCATCCCGCCAGTGTGACGCCCATCGGCCATGATGAGGCGCGTGGACACCACCGTCGACAAAGACCGATGTGAACGCTGGTTCGTCCGGCGCGGGCTGCCGCACCTGATTCACGACTATTCCGCAACCGATGACATCTTCACTCGGATGGCTCCGTTCCTGACGTTCGTCGTCTTTGCCGAGTTCTTCTTGACGTTCGGCGACCGCTGGTCGGGATGGTCTCAAGCGGTTGCGTTTGGTGCCGGTATCGCAGCCCTGTTGGGTGGGGTCGCGCTCGTCAACCGGATCCGCGGCCGGCGGCCGTTGCAACGGCCCGACGACATCGGTCTCTGGGAACTCTCGCTCTACATCCTCTTGCCGGTCGTGCCGACCGCCATCGGCTCGCAGGGCGACACGGTCTCGAACATCGTCTCGGTCGTGGTGTTCAACCTGGCGGTGCTCGGCATCGGCTATGTGATCACCTCGTGGGCCTTGTTTCCGATGATGCGGTGGTCGGTTGGGCAGGTCCGCCGCCAGATCACCGACGTTGCCAACCTGGCGATGAAATCGCTCCCGACCCTGCTCGTGTTCTCGGCGTTCATCTTCATCAACGCCGAGATGTGGCAGGTGGCCAACGACTTCACGCTGCCGCTCTTCGGCATGGTGGTGGCACTCATCGTGGGGATCGGTGCCGTGTTCATCTTCGTGTCGGTTCGCCGCCTCACCGTCGACCTCGCCCGGTTCTCGACCTGGCATGACGTTCGACCGCGGTGTGATGCCACACCCGTGGTCGACCTGGTTCCGGCCGACGACGAACCAGCGCCGAACACGCCGCCGCTCGCCCGGCGAGCCGAATGGAACGTCAATCTGTTGCTGTTCGTCGCTCAGAGCATTCAGATCTTGCTCGTGTCGCTCGTCATCACGCTCTTCTACGTCGTCTTCGGGTTGTTGACCGTGCGCGACGACACCCTCACGCAATGGACGACCGTCAGCGAACTCACGTACGAACGCGACTGGGCGATCGACATCGCCGTCTTCGGCACCGATCTCGTCTTCACCCGGCAGTTGTTGCTCGTCGCGTTGTTCATCGGCATGTTCTCTGGTCTGAACTTCGCAGTGCAGGTGATCACCGATGACACCTACCGCGAAGAGTTCATCGCGGACATGACCGCCGAAGTTCGGGACGCGCTGGCGGTTCGGGCCGTGTACCACCGCCGCTTCATCTGACCAAGGCTGCACCTCACCCACGCTTCACCTGACCCAGGCTTCACCTCACCCGGTGCGCGCTGATCCGAGCCCATCGTCGAGGTAGGTCATCAGGGCCATGATCTCGGTCCGGTCGCCTCATGGCGAGGTGGTTCTCACGCGGCACGCTGGGCGTCGTCATCCGATGCCAGCTCGCTGCGGCATCGGGACCAGACGTTCGCCGGGCACGGCTTGAAGCACCGTGCTCGGCGAGCGTCACTCCATCCCGTTCGGTCAGACGCCAGACAGCTCTGGTGAAGCGTTCACGCGCTCGCCACAAAACCGACTCGGGCCCAACACGGGCGCATCGTACGTTCGGCGCAGACCGATCGATGAGGAGTTCGTCCATGGCCCACGCACTCGACGCCGCCACCGCGACGGGCGAAACCACCATCATCGATGGCTACGTCCCGATCATCGACATCGCCCCTGCTCTCGCCGGGAAGGAAACGGCCCGTAAGGCGGTGGCGTCCGCCCTCGACAAAGCCGGCTCGACATCAGGCTTCTTCGTGATCACCGGTCACGGCGTCAGCCCCGATCTCGTGCAACGAATGGAGCAGGTCAGCCTCGACTTCTTTGCTCTGCCGACCGCGGCGAAGGAGCGTTACGCAACAGAGCCAGCCGATCCGACCATTCGAGGTTGGTATGGCACGCCGTCCTACGTTGCCGGGTCAGAAGATCTCGACACCGCGCCGGACCTCTGTGAACTGTTCACCATCAGTCGACTCGGCGAGCCGGGCGTCGCAACTCGTGCATCGCTGGGCGAAGACTTCGATGTCTGGTCGAGGGCCAATCAGTGGCCGACCGAAGTGCCGGCGTTCCGCTCGACCTGGTTGGCGTACTACGAAGCGCTGGAAGCGGTCGCGAACGAGCTCATGCGGTTCTTTGCGCTCGCACTCGATCTCGACGAGCGGTATTTCGACGACAAGTTCGATGACCACATCACCAACCTGGTGGTGAACCACTATCCGGCGGTCGATTCCGATCCGCTCCCCGGTCAGTGGCGCAAAGGTCCGCACAGTGACTGGGGCACGATGACGATCCTGTATCAGGACGGCACCGGTGGACTCGAGGTGTTCGACCGCGATGCTGACGAATGGATGACGGTCCCGGTCGTGCCGGGTTCGTTTGTCGTGAACATCGGCGACCTCATGGAGGTGTGGACCAACGACCGGTGGCGCTCCGCCAAGCATCGGGTCCCCGTGCCGCCGGCGGACGTTCGCGCCAGGCCTCGTATCTCCATCCCGTTCTTTCACCAGCCGAGCTGGTCGGTCGAGGTTGCGTGCTTGGCATCGTGCGTCGAGGCCGGAGCCGAGCCGATCCATGAACCGGTGGAGTCCGGTGCGTACCTTCTCGAGAAGATCCGAATGGCGTATTCGTGAGCCCGGTGTCGGGAAGCGCATCGTCAGAGCTGGAAAAGGAGCGCCGCATCGGCGGGCCGGGCACCGAGATCGAACGAGAGATTCCTCGCATCGATCTGCATGACTTCGACGACCGCTTCGAGGAGATCGCCGATGGGTTGTGGCTGGCCGCGACCGATGTCGGATTCTTTGATGTCGTCAATCACGGCATCCCCGAGATGCAAGTCGACGCTGCCTTCGCGTCAGCTCGGGAGTTCTTCGCCCTTCCCGAAGAGATCAAAGCGAAGCGGGCACTCGTGGCCGAAGCCAATGCCGGTTGGGAGGACCGGGCCCAGATTCGACCGTCGACCGGCACACCGGATCACAAGGAGACATTCCAGATCACGCTGCCTCGGATGGACGAGCATCGGTTGTGGCCCGATACCGCCTTCCCGTCGTTTCGACGCCAGATGACCAGCTTTGCCGAAGCGAACCGCCAACTCGGGATGCGGATCCTGTCGTGCTTCGCGGTGCGACTCGGTTTCGAACGGGACTTCTTCGAACGGCGACACGATCCCCGCTCGCCGTACTTTCAGAGCACGCTACGGCTGCTGCACTACTACCCGTCGACCGGTGAAGACGACGATCAGGGCGTGCGTTGGAGGGCTGGGGCCCACACCGACTACGACTGTCTGACACTGCTGCACCAGCGCCCCGATCAGCGAGGCCTCCAGGTGTGCCCCGGGCACGAGTCGGCGTCGGGCCAGTGGACGCCGATCGAACCGGTCAGCGGGGCCATCACCTGCAATGTCGGCGACATGTTGATGCGCTGGAGTGACGACCAATTGCTGTCGACTCTGCACCGGGTGGTCCTGCCGTCGGAGCCGACACCCTCGCGCTATTCGATCGCCTATTTCTGTCAGGCCGATGGTGATGTCATGATTCAGGGCCCGAGCCGGCGGTATCCACCGGTCTCGGCATCGGCGTACCTGCAGGAGCGGATCGCCGCCAACTTCGCAGAGTGACCTCGGCCATCTCCATTGTGAAGCGAACAGGTGTTCGCCTAGGGTTCCGGGATGGGGTTCAACAATCCTGGGATTTCCTGGGGCGAGCTCGAACGACGCCTTTCTGATCGAAACGATCGATCAGCAGATGGTCGCGTCGTCGATCCGCTTGCGGGGGATGGGGGCGACAGCCCGGCATGGTCACGCAAACGGGCGCCCTACACCGCACCTGATGGAGGTGAGCGTCAGCGTGGTGAGGTGCCCTACGCCGAGCTGCACTGCCACTCCAACTTTTCCTTTCTCGACGGCGCGTCGCACCCAGAGGAGCTGGCCGAAGAAGCTGCACGACTCGGATTGGAGGCGTTGGCCCTCACCGATCACAACGGTTTCTACGGAGTGGTTCGGTTCTCAGAGGCGGCAAAGGCGGTCGGGCTGCCCACCGTCTTTGGGGCGGAGCTGACCCTGGCCGAACCCGGGCGGACGCTCGAACGGCCGGGTCCGGCTGACCCGGAGGGGCGTCATCTGGTGGTCCTCGCTCGCGATCCGGAGGGGTACGCCCGGCTCGGGCGGGCGATCAGCGAAGGGCAGCTGGCGGGAGAGAAGGGGGCGCCGCGCATCCCGTATGAGCGGCTCGTCGAGTTGGGTGGGGTCGGTGAGGCTGGTGCTGGCGACCATTGGGCGGTGCTCACCGCCTGTCGCAAAGGACCGGTGCCGGCGGCGCTGATGGCCGACGGGCCCGCCGCGGGCCGGCGTGAACTCGAGCGGCTGGTCAGCGACTTTGGCCGAACAAACGTGTTCGTCGAACTGTGGGATCACGGCATGCCGCTCGACTCGGTCCGTAACGACGCCATGGCCGAGCTGGCCGTGCAGGTCGGGGTCGACATCGTGGCCAGCGGCAATGTGCACCATCATTCGGTGGCGCGTAAACGATTGGCGGCGGCGCTGGCGGCGGTGCGGGCCCGACGCAGTCTCGACGAGATCGACGGCTGGTTGCCGCCGGCGGGGATGCATCTGCGGTCCGGAGCCGAACAAGCGGCTCGGTTTCGCCGCTACCCCGGGGTGGTCGAGCGAGCTGCTCTCCTCGGGCTCGAATGTGCCTTTGATTTGGCGCTGGTTGCGCCGAACCTCCCGCCCTATCCGTGTCCCGACGGGCTCGATGAGATGGGGTACCTCCGTCGACTCGTCGAAGAGGGTGGCACTCGGCGCTATGGCGCTCGCGGTGGTGAACGGGTTGCGGGGGCGTGGGCACAGCTCGACCGCGAACTCGACCTGATCGAGCAGCTCGGTTTCCCTGGCTATTTCCTCGTCGTGTGGGACATCGTCGACTTCTGCCGGCGGGCCAACATCCTCTGCCAGGGTCGAGGGTCGGCGGCCAATTCCGCCGTGTGTTTCGCCCTCGGCATCACCAACGCCGATGCGGTGTCGCTCGGGCTGTTGTTCGAACGGTTCTTGTCGCCTGAGCGTGACGGGCCGCCCGACATCGACATCGACATCGAATCCGACCGACGCGAGGAGGTCATCCAGTACGTCTATGACCGCCACGGTCGCCACCACACCGCCCAGGTCGCCAACGTCATCACCTATCGCTCCAAGTCGGCGATCCGCGACATGGCCAAAGCGCTCGGGTACGCCCAGGGCCAACAAGACGCGTTCTCCAAACAGGTTGACCGGTGGCGCGACGTCGTGTCCGGGGCGGTTGAAGACGATGCCACCATCCCGTTGCCGGTGGTCGAGTTGGCGGCTGAAGTCGAGCACTTCCCCCGCCATCTCGGGATCCATTCCGGCGGCATGGTGATGTGCGATCGCCCGGTGATCGAGGTGTGCCCAGTCGAGTGGGGGCGCATGGCCGATCGCAGTGTCCTGCAGTGGGACAAGGACGATTGCGCGGCGGCCGGATTGGTGAAGTTCGACCTGCTCGGGCTCGGCATGTTGTCGGTGCTGCACTACGCCATCGATCTGATCGCCGAACACCACGATGTCGAGGTCGATCTGGCGACCCTGCCCCAGGAGAAATGTGTCTACGACATGTTGCAGAAGGCCGACTCGATCGGTGTGTTCCAGATCGAATCGCGGGCCCAGATGGCGACCTTGCCTCGGCTCAAGCCCCGCACGTTCTATGACCTGGTCGTCGAGGTCGCGCTGATCCGGCCGGGCCCGATCCAGGGCGGTTCGGTGCACCCGTACATCCGTCGCCGCAACGGCCTCGAACCGGTCACCTACCTGCATCCGCTGCTCGAGAACGCGCTGGCCAAGACCCTCGGCGTGCCGCTGTTCCAGGAGCAGCTGATGCAGATCGCCATCGACGTCGCCAACTTCAGCGCCGCCGACGCCGACATGTTGCGTCAGGCGATCGGCTCCAAGCGCAGCAAGGAGCGCATGGAGCAGCTCAAGGCACGTTTCTTCGAAGGCATGCGTGACAACGGCATCGACGACGACACCGGCGAGCAGATCTGGTTGAAGTTGGCTGCCTTCTCCAATTACGGCTTTCCGGAGAGTCACTCGGTGTCGTTCTCCTATCTCGTCTACGCATCGTCGTGGATCAAGTACCACTACCCGGCGGCGTTCTGCGCAGCGTTGCTGAAGGCCCAACCGATGGGGTTCTGGTCGCCCCATACCCTGGTCGGCGATGCTCGGCGTCACGGGGTCGTCGTGCGTACCCCTGACCTCAATCGGTCCGCCGCGATGGCAACGCTCGAGCCCGAGGTCCCGCCCGACGAACGGCCCGATGGAGACGATCAGCGCGTCGCCGTGCGGCTCGGGCTCGACTATGTGCGAGGGATCGGACTCGAACTCGCCGAGGCGATCGACGCCGGTCGGCCGTACGCCTCGGTTGAAGATCTGCGTCGGCGGGTGCCGACACTGTCGCTCGCCCATCTCGAAGCATTGGCGACCTCGGGTGCGTTCGGCTGTTTCGGCATCGATCGCCGCTCGGCGTTGTGGGCCGCCGGGGCGATGGCCCAGACATCGGCCGATCGGTTGCCCGGCATCGTCACCGGGGTCGAGGCGCCGACCCTTCCGGGAATGTCACCCGAAGAGCTGTCCCACGCCGATCTGTGGGCCACCGGAGTGTCGCCCGATGGGCATCCGACCTCGTTCATCCGGGCCGACCTCGACCGGATGGGAGTGGTGACCGCCACCGGGTTGGTCGACGAGACCTCTGGCGAGCGGGTGCTGGTCGGTGGAGTGGTCACCCATCGACAGCGACCAGCGACCGCTGGAGGTACGACTTTTCTCAATCTCGAAGACGAAACCGGCTTGATCAATGTCGTGATCTCCAAGGGCTGTTGGCATCGCTACAAGCAGGTGGCAAAGGGCGCTCCCGCGCTGTTGATCCGTGGTCGGCTCGAAAAAGAAGAAGGCGTGATCAATGTCGTCGCCGACAAACTCGAACCGCTGCCGGTGGGTAAAGCCCCAGCGTCGCGGGACTTCCGGTGAGGTTCTGGCATGGTTTTCTCATGACGGGTCGCCATTTCTTGGCGCAGAACGGAACCGATCTCGGATCTGATGCGTCTAGGGGACGTGAGAGCGGTGAACGAACAACGCAACGCCAATGGCCAACCGCATCTCGAGTTGGTGAGCGATGGCGGTCATTCGCCCGTGTCGCTCGATTTCTCCGGCTTCTTTGCTGATCATCACCGCACGATCGCATCGGCGCTGGCGCTGACGCTTCGCGACGATCAGCTCGCATCTGATGCCGCGGCCGAAGCGATGGCTCGTGCTTATCAGCGCTGGGACGACGTTGGCCGCTATTCGAACCCCGCCGGGTGGGTCTATCGGGTCGGGCTCAACTGGGCCCACTCCCGTCGGCGCAAGCTCGTGCGCGAGATCTTTCGCTCGGAATCCCCCGACCTTCCTGCTCCGCCGACGCCTGACGTCGACCCCGCCCTTGGTCAGGCGTTGGCGGAGCTTCCCGTCGAGCAGCGTTCGGTGGTCGTGTGCCGCTACCTGCTCGATTGGTCCGAGTTTCAAACCGCCGAGGCGCTGCAGATTGCGCCCGGCACGGTCAAGAGCCGATTGAGCCGGGGGCTTGCTCGACTCGCGGTCCTCATGGAAAACCCCACGGAGGCTCCCTCATGATTCCAGACGACGAACTTCGCTCCCGGCTCGGTGCCATGGCCGAACAGGCGGCGGTTGCTGACGTGACCTTGGAGTCGGTGCAAGCTCGCGGTCGGCGCCGCACCCTCTACCAGCGTGGCGCCACCGTGCTCGGTGCCTTTGCGCTTGTCGTCGGCGGCACGGTTGCGGTGACGTCGTTCTCCGACGATGAGGCCAACTCCGATCTGGCCACCGACGCAGTGACCGAGACCGAGATGTCAGAGTCCGAGGCCGAGATGCCAGAGACCGAGGCCGATGACGACGATCCGGCCCGTGCTGAGGGCGACGGAACGGCAGCTGTCGAAATGGAGAGCTTCGAGGGCGACCTGCTGAGCACCGATGACGGGTCTCTCGTCTTGGACGCGGCGTTCGAGGCCAGTGAGATCGTCCCGTGGGGCGCTGGCTTCCTGCGGTTGACGAACAACTGGGATGCCGGCCTGGCATCGCTTCCGACGGCGGCCGAGTTCGCCACATCCGATGTCGCCTCGGTCTTCCCTCAGCAGATTCTCGACGTGTTCCTTGCCGCAGGTGATGCGTCCGTTCTGAGCGACGAGGTCGCTGATGCGCTGGCGGACGCCGGTCTCGAGGAGGAAGCGTCGGCGATCGTCGAGGACGATCCTGCGCTGACCACCTGGATGGAAGATCTGCTCGACCGCACGTTCGACCCCGGTGCGGCGCTGGTTTCCGCCGCGTATTCCGACGATGGCGAGACGTGGACCTCCGTCGAGAACTTCTTCTGGCCCGACGAGATCGATGTGTTCTCGGAGGTGGAATCGAACGGCGAGGTACTGGCCGTGCTGGTCAACGGGAGCGTCTACGCCGCTGATCGCGACGTCGGTGACCTCGACATTCGGGTCTACACCACCACCGACCTGGTCAACTGGACCGAGACGGTCGTGCCGATCGAACGTCCCGATGCGCCGCCCTACCTGACCGTCGATGTCAGCGCGGGCGACATCGTGCTCGGTGAGAACGCCTGGTACCTACCGGTGTTGACCTGGTCCTGGATCGATGTCGAGCAGTCGCTCCCCGCCGATGTTCGAGCGGAGATCTCCGAGCGCGGGTACAGCTGGAATCCGACCGAGGCCGGGATCGAGATCCTCGACTGGAGCGCCTCGATCGAGACCGAGGGCCTGTCCGGCCTCACGGACCAAACCGAACCATCATCGGTTTCGATCGATGACGTTGCGTTCACCGATTCGGAAGCAACGGTTGTCCGCGTCGTGCCGTGGAGTGCCATGCCGTTCAGCCATGACGACTATCTGGCCACCTTCGACGGTTCCGGCACCGATGGCACCGCGGCGTACGCCGGCGACTTCGACGGCAACGTCGTGCTCGTCGAAGCACCCGGCAACAGTGCCGATCGCAACGAGATCGTGGCGACCGATGCTGGCTTCATTGCGATCACGACGGAGTTTGGGCCCGGTGAGATTTCGGTGACCGGCGACGGTGATGTCGATGCCGAACCAACCGGGCCCGCCGTTGTCGGCTATCGCTCCACCGACGGTCAGACGTGGGTTCCGATCGCGTTGGGTGCGCTGGGCGAGGCCGGAGTGTGGATCGACTCGGTGGCTGCATTCGACGGTGGCGTGTTGGTCACTGCGAGCGATAGCGGTGGCGAGCAGCGGTTTTTCGTCGGCGACGCCGACGGGTCGAACATGACCGAGGTCGACGGCCCCGATGTGGGTGCCGCGTGGGTGTGGTTCGCGTCCCAGCGGGGCGGGATCGCCTCGATCATCGACCTTGGCAGCGGCGGGCCCGTCGGCTTCCCGAGCTGGGAAGCCTCTTTTTCCCACGATGGTTTCCAGATCGAGCTGGCCAGCGCTGACGATGGCACAGCAACGCTGGTCATCAGCCAAGACGGTGAGGTCATCCACGAAACGTCCGGTGATCTCTTCTCGTTCTATGCGTGGACCGGCGATGACAGCCTGTCGTTCCTCGATGCGAACGGCGAGTCGATCCTGGCGATTCCCGTGGAGGTCGCGCAGGCCGAAATCTTCGATCGTGAGAACGACGCGTGGACGAACTTCTACGACGACAACCCCTATGTCGCCGACTACCGCCTCGTCGCCAGTCGTGACGGCCGCGCCTGGACGCTCATCGAACTGCCCGCGCTCACCGACGAGTACGGCTGGTACGACCAACCGATCATCAATGGCGACACGGTGCTCATCGCCGATGACTCGGGCGACACCATCGTGGTGACGTTGCCCTGAGACTGCTCTGGGTACGCGACGAGCACGCTCGACGGTTATGGAGGAGACTGGAGCTATGGACGAGATCAACCCCACCGGTTCAGACGCGGGCGATGATGGCGCGTCGGCCGACATGAACGACTTGCCCGACGGGCTTGCGACCACCGACCCGACCGTGTCGGGGAAAACGGCAGGCAGTTGGGGACGCCGAGGGCTCGTCGTTTTGGCTGCCTTTGCCCTCGTGGTCGCCGGAGCGGTGGTGGTCGCGGTGAGCAGTGGTGAGACCGACGATGATGCAGCCTCCGACGGCGACACCGAAGCAACGGCCGAGGATGCCGAGAGCGATCCCGACGCGGAGGCCACAACCGACGAGAGCGACGACGAGCCGTCGACCGATGCTGCGGTCATCGACGACGATGGCGAGAGCAGTGACGGCGACGCACGAGAAGAGTCGGGGTCCTACCAGGTGTTTGCGACCGACGGGGGCGACTTCTACGGCGGCCATGCGCCGATGCCGTGGGGCGACGGCTTCCTGTCGATTCGTGACGAGTTCGTACCGAGCGAGCAGACGCTCGACGACCTCATTCCGGACCTTGCGGAACGCTTCCCTGCGGAGGTCACCGAAGCCGTGCAGGCGGCGGGAATCAGCCTTGGTGACCCCGGCGCGATGGAGGACGCCTCTGCGGTGCTCGAAGAGGCTGGACTCCTCGAGGAGGTCATGGCGATCTTCGCCGACGATCCGGAACTCATGCGTGCCTATTCCGACGTGTTGAGCGGCGGGACCTACGTCCGAGTCGCGGAGTACTCAGCCGATGGCATCACCTGGGAGCCGATCGACTTCTCGTTCGAGGTGCCAGAGCATTCCTGGCCCGAATTCCGCACCGATGGTGAACATCTCATCGCCGTCGTGACGAGTCAGACATGGACCGACGAGGGTCGCAGCACCGACTTTGCCGTGACGGTTCACATGACCAGCGATCTCGTGACCTGGACCAGCACCGAGTTGCCGATCGAGCTTCCCGACCGGCCGGCGTATGTCCAGGTTGATGCATGGATGGATCAGATCGCGGTCTCAGACGGCCGTTGGTACGTGTCCGCCCAGATCAATCAGTACATCGACCTGTGGAGCTTGCTCCCCGAACGCATCCAAAACGGCTCGTACTCGTGGAACCCGACGGCTGAGGGCATTCGGATCGAGGACTGGAACGACGTTGCGTTCCAGGACGCGATGATGGCCGCGGAAGAGTCCGGCGACTCCGCCGCGATCGAGGAGTGGGAGCCTGAGCTCGTCGAGCTGATCTCGTGGGACGACCTCCCCATTTCGTACGCCGAGTGGAGTGAGGGCTCCGTCGGCGACGGAACCGACCGGGCCGCGTTCGTCGGCGACATGTCAGGATCGGTCACGAGCGCCACGTCGCCTGAGGGCCTCGACTGGTACCAGCTGGCGAGCGTCGCCGACGGCTTCCTCGCATGGGGGCAGCACTACACACCATCTGACACCAGCCTGCAGGACCTCGTCCCCGACATCGCCGACCGGTTCCCCCAGGAGATCATCGATGTGCTGGCCGAAGCCGGCTTTGAGATCACCGATGCGAACTCGATCGAGGAAACCACCGCCGTGCTCGCCGACGCTGGTCTGCTCGATCTCGCCACCCAGACCGTCACCGAAGATCCCGAGTTGCTCGACGCCTACATGGAAGTCACCAGCGGCGGCACCTATGAGACCCAGGCGTTCTTCTCTGCTGACGGCATCTCCTGGACGCCGACAACCCTCCCCGATACAGAGTGGATCGACGTGGTGGCGCCAGTCGACGGTGGCGTCGTGGTGATCGCCAATGATCGCGACGGTGGGCAGAACCTGTATGTCGGCGATCCCCAATCGGGGACGTGGGAAGCAGTCGATGGGCCCGACATCGGTCAGGAATTCTGGTACTCGTTCGATCCCCGAGTCGCCGGCGGTGACGGGCTGGCGACGGTCATCGACATGGCTCAACGCAGCGAGCCGCAGTTCGTCGCCTGGTCCGGCACGGCCGAACAGGACGGTTTCGAGATCACGCTGTCGGCCGACGGCGAGGGATCGCAATCCCTCCGCATCGTCGACACGGCCACCGGCGAAACCGTGCGCGATGTCACGATTGCGATGTGGAGCGCCGAGCTCTATCAGTGGGCCGACGACTCGATCGATTTCACCGACGATGACGGCGAGATCATCGTGTCGATCCCGATGGAAGCAGCCGAGGACCTGATTTGGGGCCCCGAGTCGGCCGCGTGGGAAGCCTTCTATAAAGCCAATCCGTACGTCCCTGAGTTGGTGCTGGTCGCAACAACCGACGGGCGTGACTGGATCGTGCAACCGCTCGAGGCGGACGCAAACGAGGACGGTCACTACTACGGCGGAAGCGGCGCAGCCATCAACAACGGTGTGGTGGTGTACCGCGACACCAGCGGGTGGCACCGAGTCGTGGTCGACTGAGCGAACGCCGGCAGCTGATCATGAAGACCCGTATCACCGAGATGCTCGGGATCGAGATCCCGATCGTGCAGGCCCCGATGGGGTGGATTGCTCGCAGCCAGCTGGCGTCGGCGGTCTCCGACGCTGGTGGTCTCGGCATCATCGAAACATCATCGGGTGACCTCGAGGCGATCAAGGGCGAGATTGCTGCGATGCGACAGCTCACCGACAAGCCCTTTGGCGTCAACCTCGCCCAGATGTTCATCCGTGACCTTCCTGGCATGGTCGACTTCGTTGTCGAGAACCAGATCTCGTTCGTCACGACGTCGGCCGGTGATCCCTCCGCGCTTGCACCGCAGCTCAAAGAGCTCGGCATCACCGTGTTTCATGTCGTACCCACGCTTCGGGGCGCCGAGAAGGCGATTGCCGCCGGCGTCGACGGATTGGTCGTCGAGGGCGCCGAGGGTGGGGGTTTCAAGAACGCCGACGGCGCGTCCTCTCTTGTGTTGGTCCCCGAGATCGCCAAACGCTTCGACGTACCGATCATCGCAGCGGGCGGCATCGTCGACGGGCCGTCGATGGCTGCCGCGCTCGCGATGGGCGCAGATGGCGTCCAGATGGGCACCCGCATGGTGGCGTCAGCAGAGTCGCCGATCCACGACAACTGGAAGCAGTCGATCGTCGACGGGGCCGAGACCGACACCGTCATGGTCAATCGTCATCACCGACCGGCGATGCGTGTCCTCGGAACGAACAAGGCCAAGGCGCTCGATGCGGCCAACGAGCCCGCGGGTCTCGACATCGACGCGATGATGGGCACCTACTTCGGCGGCGACATGGAGAGCGGCTTCGCCATGACCGGGCAGGTGCAGGGCCGTATTCACTCGGTGGAACCGGTCGCCGACGTGCTGCGTTCGACCTGGGACGATTGTCAGTCGGTGCTGCGGGCGCTCGGCACGGCTGCGGCTGAGGGTTCCATCTCGAAATAGGTGCGTTTCGAGAACCCGAACGCCGAGGCGACGAACATCGACGGCACGGTCTCGACCCGCTGGTTGTAATCGCGCACGTTGGCGTTGAAGAGTCGCCGGGCTGCCTGGATGCGATCTTCGGTCACGACCAGCTCCTGCTGGAGGTCGAGGAATCGTCCACTCGCCTTGAGCTCGGGGTAGGCCTCGCTCACGGCGAGCAGCTGGCGGAGACCGCTGGTCAACAGTTGCTCTGGCCCGTTGTGCATCTCCGGGCCGCCCTGGGCGGCGGTGGCCTGCTGGCGAGCGAGAGCCACGTCGGTGAAGGTCCGTTCCTCGTGGGCGGCGTACCCCTTCACCGTTTCGACCAGATTCGGGATGAGATTGTGACGTCGCTGAAGTTCGCTCTCGACGTTGGCCCACGCGTTGTCGGCTGACGCGCGTTGCTTCACGAATCGGTTGAACGCAAGCGCAACCCAGCCAAGGGCAGCGATCACGATGGCGATGAGAACGGTAGCCATGGTCCTCAATCGGCGGTGAGCGCACCACACTGAGGATGTGGCTCGTTCTCGTCGCCGCTCACGTTCGCCGCTCGCCCGGATGGTCGGGGGCGATGTCGGTGCCTATCGGGACGCCTTCGTGGCGTTGCTGGTCGCTGTCATTGCCAGCCTGGTCGCCGGTATCACGTTGGCGACGACCACCGACACGCTCGAAGAGCTCCCCGGGCTGCTGTTGCTGGTTCCCGCTGCGCTTGCGGTGAAGGGCAACATTTTTGGTGCGTTGGGGAGCCGGCTCGGTACGAGCATCCACACCGGCCAGTTCCAGCTCTCGCCTCGGCTCGACACGGTGGTGGGGCAAAACACTGCGGCCGCGCTCGTGCTCAGTCTGGCCGTTTCCGTCGAACTTGCCCTGCTCGCCAAAGGGGTCGCGACCGTTTTCAATGTGGCGCCGACCATGAGCGTCGTCGACTTCATCACGGTGTCGGCGGTCGGCGGCGCGATCGCCTCGGTCGTCGTTTTGGCGATCACCCTGGTGCTCGCCGATGGTTCGGTGCGTTACGGCTGGGATCTCGACAATGTCGTGGCGCCGTTGGTGACCGCAACCGGTGATGTCATCACCTTGCCGGCGTTGGTGTGGGCAGCGGCGCTCACCGG
>JBCCYT010000085.1:0-18256 GCA_039188975.1 Actinomycetota bacterium | reverse complement strand
TTTTCGTCGGGAAGCACCTCGGCGATGACCTCTTCGATGCCGACCTCGTCGGCCACCGCTCGAGCGGTCGTGGCGTTGTCGCCGGTGAGCAGCACGGTACGCATCCCGTTGCGATGCAACCCGGCGATGGCTCGCGCCGTCGTGGCCTTCACCTGGTCGGCGACGACGAACGCCACGGTCGCGACCTGGTCGCGCCCGGCGAAGACGACGGTGGTGCCGTTGGCTTCGGCGGCATCGGCAGCGGCCGCGATCACCGGCTCGACCGACTCGAACAGCGAGCGGCGGCCGACGATGACTGGTCGCCCGTCGACTCGACCGGTGACGCCTCGCCCTGCGAGCACCTGGAAGTCCTCGACTCGAGCGCCTCCGGTTGCGTCGTCGGTCGGGCTCGAATCGGCGATTGCTTTGGCGATTGGATGCTCGGAGTTGGCTTCGAGCCGAGCGGCGTCGCTGGTGAGGCCGGCGTCGCTCTCGGGCCCGGTCAACACCTCGGCGAGGGTCATGGCCCCTTCGGTCAAGGTGCCGGTCTTGTCGAGCACGACCGTTTCGACCGCACGGGTGTCTTCGAGGACTTCACCGCCCTTGATGATGATCCCGAGCTCGGCGCCACGACCGGTGCCGACCATGATGCCGAGCGGCGTGGCGAGCCCGAGGGCGCAGGGACAGGCGATGATCAGCACCGCCACGGCGGCGGTGAAGGCGTCGTCGACACTGTCGCCGAAGACCAGCCACGCCACGAGGGTGAGCGCAGCGATGCCGATGGCGGCGGGCACGAACACGCCGGCGACTCGATCGGCGAGCCGTTGGACTGCGGCCCGGCTGCCTTGAGCTTCGTCGACGAGCCGGATGATCTGGGCCAGCGCCGTCTGCGCTCCGACTCGGGTTGCTTCGACAGTGAGGGTGCCGTCGGTGGCGATCGTTGCGCCGATGACGTCGTCGCCGGCCACGGTCTCGACCGGCACCGGCTCGCCGGTGACCATCGACGCATCGACCGCGGCCCGCCCGTCGATGACGACCCCGTCGGTGGGAATCTTCTCGCCTGGCTTCACGATGAACCGATCGCCGACCTGCAAGTCGTCGACTTCGACCCGTCGGCCGTCGACCAGCTGGGCAGTGACGGCGCCGAGATCGGCGAGGGCCCGGATGGCGGCGCCGGATCGACGCTTGGCCGCCGTCTCGATCCACTTGCCGAGCAGGATCAAGGTGATGATGACGCCTGCGGTTTCGAAGTAGATGTGGCCGTCGGCCCCTCGCAGCAACTCGACCGCCGACCATGTCCAGGCCGAGAGGGTGCCGATCGTGACCAGGGTGTCCATCGTGGTCGTGCGGTGGCGCAGGTTGGCCCAGGTCGCCCGATGGAAGATCGCCCCGGCCCAGAACACGACGGGGGTGATGAGCGCACCGACGAACCACGCCCACCCGTCGAACCGCAGAGGCTCGATCATCGAGATGAGCATCGCGGGGGCGGTGAGCCCGGCCGCGACAAAGAAGCGCCGTTTCAGGTCGTCGCTGCGGGCCTGTTCGGCCGCTTCGAGATCGGCGGCGTCGCGGACGGTGTAGCCGAGCCCTTCGATGACGGCGACGAACGCCGCATCGTCGGGGCGTTCGTGACGGATCGTGGCCCGAGAGGTGGCGAAGTTGACTTGCGCGTCGAGCACGCCGTCGACGTCAGCCAGCGCGGATTGGACCTTGGCGGCACACCCGCCGCACGTCATGCCGACAACGGTGAGATCGCTTCGTTCGGTCGTGGTCGTAGCCATGCCTGCAGGCTACAGATTCCAGCTGACTGGAAGGTCAAGTCGAACCGGGTTCAGCCGATCACCTGGCACCGGTTGGGGTCGGTGCACGCGGCCGGATCGAGGCCTCGGGCCCGGTCGGCGAGCCGGGCCAGCTCTGCTCGAGCGGCCGTCAGCCGTTCGATCTGGGCGTCGACATCGGCCAGGTGACGTTCCAGCAACGACGCCGTGTGTTCGCAGCTGCGATCACCGGCAGCCTTGATGTCGAGGACCGATGAAATCTCGGTCAACGACAGGCCCGACGCCTGCGCATCGCGCACGAAACGGAGCCGTTCGACCGCAGCGTCGTCGTAGCTTCGGTAGCCACCTGCGGTCCGGACCGGCTCCTTGAGCAACCCGATCGATTCGTAGTACCGGATCGTCTTGGTGGTGACGTCGCCGTGTTCGGCGAGTTCTCCGATGCGCATGGTGACCTCCGCTCGGCCCGGTGGAGCCGTCACGTCAAGCGTAGGCTGAGGTGGTGGCCTCCCTCACCCTCGACGATTTGACGTTCGACAATCGATTCACCGACGACCTTCCGGCTGATCCGGTCGATGTGAATCAACCCCGCCAGGTGCACCATGCCGCGTTCAGCCGGGTGCAGCCCAAGCCGACAGCCGAGCCGACGCTGCTGATCCACTCCCCCGAGGTACTCGCCGATCTCGGCCTTGCGCCCGAGGTTGCTGACAGCGACGCGTTCGTCGGAGTCTTTTCGGGCAACTCGACGCTCGATGCGATGGACCCGTTTGCGATGGCGTACGGCGGGCACCAGTTCGGCAACTGGGCCGGCCAGCTCGGCGACGGTCGGGCGATCGGGCTGGGCGAAATCGTCGCAGCCGACGGGCGTCGTCATGCGCTCCAGTTGAAGGGGGCAGGTCCGACCCCGTACAGCCGTCGCGCCGATGGGCTTGCCGTACTGCGCAGTTCGGTGCGGGAGTTCCTGTGCAGCGAGGCCATGCACCATCTCGGCGTGCCGACCACGCGGGCGTTGAGTCTCGCCACGACAGGCGATCAGGTCATGCGCGACATGTTCTACGACGGTCATCCCGAGTGGGAGACGGGTGCGGTCGTGTGTCGAGTGGCGCCGTCGTTCATCCGGTTCGGCACGTTCGAGCTGCCGATGTCGCGTGACGACAATGACCTGTTGCGGGCATTGGCCGATCACACGATTTCGTTGCATTTCCCGGAGATCGCCGACGGCCGCACCTCCGGGTTCGGAGCGGACGACTATGTGGCGTGGTTTGCCGAGGTCGCCCGGCGCACCGCTCACATGATCGTGCACTGGCAGCGGGTCGGGTTCGTGCACGGGGTGATGAACACCGACAACATGTCGATCCACGGGCTCACGATCGACTACGGCCCGTATGGCTGGCTCGAGGATTACGACCCGGGGTGGACGCCCAACACGACCGACCGGGAGATGAAGCGGTACCGCTTCGGTGCGCAGCCCCACATCGGTCAGTGGAACGCAACCCAGCTCGCCAATGCGATCTATCCGCTCGTCGGCGAAGTCGAGCCGCTGCAGGAGGCGCTCACCGGCTACGTCGACACGTTCAATCACGAGTGGCCGAGGATGATGGCGGCCAAGCTCGGTATCGCCGATTTCGAACCCGAACGCGACGGCGAGTTGATCCACGATTTGCTCGACCTGTTGCCGAAGGTCGAAACCGACATGACGATCTTCTTCCGCCAGCTCGCTGAGGTTCCGAGCGATGCGTCCGTCCCGACGGCCGACGCGTTCGCACCCCTGGCCGACGCGTACTACGACCTCGACCGTCTGAACGGCGACCGGCGCGACACGACGATGGCGTGGCTGGACCGCTACCGGGGTCGCATCGCAGAGGGCGGTCGCAGCGACGCCGAACGGGCCGAGGCGATGCATGCCGTCAACCCGGTCTATGTGCTGCGCAACTACCTGGCGCAGCTCGCGATCGACGACGCCGACAAGGGCGACACCGCCATGCTGCACGAGCTGCTCGACGTCTTGCGCAACCCATATTCGGTCCAGCCGGGCAAGGAACGCTTCGCTGAGAAGCGCCCCGAGTGGGCCCGCGTTCGCCCCGGCTGCTCCATGCTCAGCTGTTCGAGCTGACAAACGGAGCAGGGATGAGCGACGCACCCCTTGCACGGTCCGACCTGGTGACACTGGTCGAGCGGATCGTCGCAGACGACTTCGACACCGAGGAAGAAGGGGATGCCGCACTCGCCCTGTTCGAGGCGAACGTGCCGCACCCCCGAGCCTCCGGCCTGATCTACTGACCGCAGAACGAAGGCCACAACCGAGAGCTCACGGCGGAGGAGATCGTCGAATACGCGCTCGCGTGCCAAGCCATCGAAATGGGCCCGATCAGCGACCCCGAGTGACGCACCAACCCGGGCATGCCGCGTCTCGGAAGCAAGAACAACGAGACGGTCCACTGCTTCACCTGGCCTCAGGCAGCATCACGACCTTGGGTCTCCAAGCACCCAGTCCCTGTCCGTCTCCCAGCCGAGGATCGGATCACAGGGGTTGATCTGCCCGAAGCCTCGCATCGCGGACATCGCCGCTCAAGCAACTCACAAGCACGATCTTGGTCTTCTCATCGCAGGTCCACGAACGCCGCTAGTGCATCTTGCTCGCTAGCGCCCCGGCGGGGAGGATCTGAGCAACCGTCATTTCTCCCAAACCGGAGAGATAAAACCGTCACCCACCCACCGGGGTCCGCGTCACCCCCGCACCACCATGACCCGGCGACATCACCGACTTCGACGTCACGTTCCCGCGATCGTCATAGCAATAGACGGCCGCCCACACCGTCCCCGACGGGTTCACCCACGTATCGGCATCCAACCGACCACCCGAGTCATAGGAGTACGTCCGCACACCAACCTGCGAGCCGTAATCAACCGTCGTCAACCGATCATCGACATAGCCATACATCGACTTCGACGAACCACGGGCTCCGGCGGACTCGGTGGCCGGCTCAGGTGAACACCACCAGATTCAACATTCCACCTAGGGACCATCGGATGAACACCGAGGTGGTCCACGAAACACCGCCGACGGGTGTTTAGTTCCACGAGTCGTCCCAATCCCAGTCTGTCTCCCAGACGAGGCTCGGATCAGGCTCTGATATGCCAAGAAGCTCTTCCAATGCGGACGTCGCAACGTCACGAGTGATGAAGAATCTCTCCGGAACGAACTCCATCTGCCCTGCCAAGAACCACGTGAGCTCACCGGTCGAGAACCCGGGCCTTGCGGCGAGGGACTGACGCCCACCCGGAGTCGCGTAAGCGGTCAGCGTAAACCTCACGCCGTCGTCAGTCGCGACGAAAATTCTCAGCCGTGTGAGCGAACCACGAGCGCCTTGGATCCGCATGCCGTCGAAGGGGTCACCCGTCAGGTTCGCGAGCTCCTCCAAACAACGCTCCACCGAAGGGCCCTCAACATGAAGCGAATCGGCCCCGCGGCCCGAACTCGCGGCGACGACAAGGGACTCCAGTTCCGCTGCCAGCGTCATCGATCAACCACCATCCGTCGGCTCCCCCACATCTACCAAATTCCCCGTCAACCCGATGCTCGCTCAGCGTCGAGGACCGCCAGAACCTCGTGGAGGTTCGCCAAGTCTGCAGCTGCCAGTTGCTCCCGCAGCGACAGCAGCAACCACAGACCAGCACGGGCCGTATCGATGCAGTCGTGCACGACCGATGAGTTGCCGACTGCGACTTCGGTGTGAATCGGTTCCCCACCCACGATTCCACGTAGCGCCTCCACCACCCAACCTCGTGCAGGCCCACCCAAGCCGTCAGCGAGCGCAGCAAGCAAGCACGGGACCACCGCAACGCACGATTCAGTCACAAGCCGCTGCGGAAAGCATGTGCCCTCAAGCCGACAGTAGGACGCACTCGCAGCATCTTCGCATTCAGAAATCGTCAGCTCACGAAGGATGCCTGGAATGTCCTGTCGCCAGTCCGCCGAGCCCTGGCGCAGGTGATCCCAGCCGTGCCGAGCCAACTCAGCCTCAAACAGCGTTTCGATCACGACACACTCCATCAGGCCACGTCACGTCCACAAGGTCGCTACTCCTCAACTATGGCCCTGAGTTGGCACACTTCGGCCAACAGGAGCGACAGATGTGTTCAGACCATCCGTTCCGGCGAGGGATGTCCACAGAGGTCGCCCTGGCTTCTGGTCGAGATACAGACGTCGAACTCCTCAGCCCTTGCCGCAAGCAGGAGGTCTCGCTCAGTGAACTACGCCGCGGCCAGAGCCTCCTTGTGGGAGGGGCCGCGTGGAGCGGGCCCTGACCGGGTGCGGAGCAGGGTCCAGTGGCGTCGCCGAGAACCCTTATGGAACGTCGTTTCGGGACTCTTGCCCTAGTGCCTCTTCGAGATCTGATGCCACCACATAGGTCGCTCCCAGCTCGACGAGCGCATTGAGAAGCAACCGGAGAGGTCCGACACAGTCCGCTTGCGGCGCGAGGTCGTTCACCACCTCGACGGTGAACGGGAAGTACAAGAAGCCCTCTGGATCCGCCATCCAAAGGTTCCGGTCCGGGTTCCTCTGGACAGTACATCTGAGATGGGCGATGGACAGGAACCCACTCGGAAACCGCCCAATCATGTCACCACCCAGGCCGGCGACAAGGTCGTCGAGCGTGTCGTCGAGCCGGACGAAAATCTTGGCGATCATGCCTAGTCACCCCCCCATCGGGATACTCGACCCCTGACCGGACCTCAGCAGTCGTGACCCCCGGTGCCGAATCAATGTGCCTCACGAACCGGGAAAGCTAGCGAAGACCGCTCTAGGGTCTGGAGCTAGTCGACGGGCGGCCCTGGATCCATGGAATCCGATGGCCTGTCTTCGAGCGGGTACTGCTCGGCATCGAAGCGTTCCCACTCGTCGGCATCGAGAACTGCAAGGCCTTCAGTAGCGAAGCGTCGGACTGCACTGACCGCACTGTCTCGACGAACGACGAGATGGCGAGGGACAGCATGCCTTACCCCGCCAGATGGGATCCAGACCCACTCCGCACCCTCGGATCGAGGCTGCGATACCGTCAGGTTGTAGTAGCCGCGAGAAACCCGCAAACCGAGGGCGACCTCACCTGCGGTGCCGCCCTCGACAGACAGCGCAAAACTCGTCCCGTCTGAATCGCCCTCGAGGTAGAGCTGGTCGCTCCGAACCCCATCCACCCATTCAATGAGCTCCAGAACCCGCGTCCAATCAAGAGAGTCGCCGCGAAGGTCACCGTGATAGCGGGCTTCCTCCCGAAGGGGGTAGAGCATGCACCAGCTGAGCTTAGAAGTCGCCATCGACAGGCTCCCAGCAGCTCGGCAGGATCTGCCGCGGGTAGCCCGGATAGATCCCCAGCCCCCAGAGAGGCAAACCCAACACGATCGTCGAAGCCGGCATCTGGTCGTGCATCAACGTTCCAGGGTCGTCTATCACGGTGAACAAGAGCCAGAAGCCAGGGACCATGATCAGCATGACGCAGAGAAACCCGACCCTGGACAGAATCGGATAGGCGAACGAAGCGTCAGTGGCAGGTGAATTCATGGCTACGGCTGGAGTTTGACCGATTTGTGAGACAGGAGAACTCCAGGCTCTGCGATCAGGGTCTCTTGTAGGGATCGTCCCATATCTCCGCAGCCGTGATGTCAGTCCTCGGTGGTCGTGCGTTGTCGAAGGTCCGGCTCTCGCGAAACCGCGGCCGCTTCGCCAACGCATCGAACACATAGCTGGCGTCCGATTCGGACTGCCACACGGCGCCGTCATCCAGGCTCAGCGCCCCAGCCTCGCCAAAGCGGCGGATCGCCTCCTCAGCATGGCCCCGCGGAACCAGCCAGAAGTCAGGGCAAACCCCCTTCGCCCCTCCAGACCACTTGCTCGCCCACGTGATCGGTTCATCGCGGCCTCGATCCGGCGACAACAGGTAGTGCGAGACACCGTTGACCGAAATCAGGACGGCGATCAATCCATCATCACCGGCCGTCACCAAGAGCGTGAACTCATCAACGCCGATCCACCCCCGGAAGTACAGCTGATCAGACCGAACGCGGTCGACGAAATCAACCAACGAGAACACATCACCCCACCCGAATGTCGCTCCCGAGAGATCCTCAAAGGCCCTCGCCGCTTCAGACAACGGATACAAACCGCCCCAGTCAAGAACAGGTGAACTCGTCATCGAAACCTCGCTCAGGCAGGCGCGATCGGTCATGGTTCTGGTACAAGTCAGCCTTCTCAGGATCGATAGTCACCACTGGAATCGAGGGATACGTCTCATTCCAGACTCGAATGTACCCATTGCAGATATTGCATACCGGGTTGTCCGCAAAGATGACCACGAAACCCTCGGACCCAGGAGGCGCAGGGCCAGGCGTCGGCCTGACATAGTCCGTGATGGAAGCGAGGATGTTGGTCTCCGCGTGATAGTTGGTGTCGTTGACACGTGCTCGAGGCGGTCCATGTTCAGGCACCGAGACCTCGGCGAACCCCGGTGGTGACTCCGATGCATCTGCGCTCGTACCTGCCGCCGTGCCCGCCTGGCCATCAATACAGTAGAAGCCGACAGCGGTCGTTGCCCCCGCATCATCAACGATGTCTGCCGCAAACGTGAGACCACTCGCAGCTGGCCCACCAAACCAGGGGCAGGCCCATCCCCATCGACTTCGACGAGCGCATCATCGAGGTGAACCTTCGACTCGGCCCCCCAATAGTCCGCGAAGTCATCCGGTCAGCAGTTTGACGATCACTTGCACCGAATCCGAAAAAGAAGCTCGCCGTACTCAACAGGGCCTAGGGCTCTCCCTGGGGCTCACGCGGACGACCTGCTGAGGTCAGTCATGAGGGATCGTCGTCAGCGGTGTACATATCGATCACTAGCCCGCAACCAGCGGCCGCTAGCAGAGCGAGTTGGGACTCGGTCACCTCCATCAAGAATCCCGTGTCTCGTGATGTGGCGGCTACCACGACATCGGAGAAGAAGGTGTTCTTGCCCAATCGGGCCGACTCCAACCGCCGCATATCGCTGCGGATTTCATCCACATAGAGACTGAGCTCGTCCCCATCGCAGTCGACCACGAACGTGACCGTCGAAACTGTATGCACAGGACCACGCTGATTCCGTGAACTCACCGGGGCGCCACGCTCCGTCGAGCGCGAGGGGACCCGGTCGACGAGACGTGAAAGCTGCTGAGCCGACATCGACTCGGATTGGAGCCGGAGTGCGACTCGTCTGATGCTCATCTACTCCACATCCGGAAGCTCATCGAAGATATTTCCAATCGAATCACCCAAAGTACCGTCGGGCAACTTCGGATAGACCTCCCCGGTGACAATGTCCACCTCGACATCTGGGTTCCGGACGGGCCCCCCTCGCGGCAGATTCCTCTTGATCTCATGGATCGCGTCCTTGACTTCCTTGGTAGAGACCTCAAGCCATGCCGCGATCTGCGAGGGCCTAGAGAGGAACTCGCCGCAAGGACCATCCGTGTTGTGGACGAGGACGGGTGTCGTGTTGTTGGTGGCGACGTAGTAGGTATGGGTGTGGTTGACGGTGATGTCATAGGCGGAGTCCCAGTGCCAGCTGGTGAGGTCCAGGCCGTAGACGGTGACGGTGAGCCCCGTAGGAGTGAGGAGTTGATCGCCAGGGTCGAAGTGTTGGGTTTGTTGCCAGGCCTGGTCGGTGTGATTCCAGAACTTGTGGTCTTCGGTCGTGACGATCGTTCCGTGGCTGGTTTCGAGTTCGATCAGCCAGTCATCGTGAGGCCAGATCGCAGCGACTTCCTGCGCAGCCCCTTCGCCAGTGTTCGGGTCGGTCGCCCACACTACGTCGCCGACCTCGATCTGCGAGATTGGTTTGTAGTCACCCGACGCAAGCAGGACCCGCGTCTCCGCCGAGAAGGAATGGCACTGACGCACTGCGGCATCCACCGCGTCATCGACCGCTCCCGGCAATTCGTCGAGCTGGTTCGTCGGGATCGCATCGGCGACTTCGTCGATGAACCTTCCCCCTGCCCGGTCGAGCGGTCCTGGAACGGCTGCGAGCGCGCCTTCCATCAAGCATCCCGAGCTGTGCCAGCCATCTTCGATGCATGGTCTGGGGTCGACTACCCACGCGAACGTGTTGTCGTAGACCGAGTTGAAACCCTCGTCTAGCCCTTCGACGAATGCATCAACCTCAGCGATGAGGTCCTGGTAGTTGTTGATCCCAGGTCCGTATGCCGACCAGTACTTGCTCGCCTCGATGTACTCATGGATGACAGAAACCTCATACACAGGGATGTAGTCGCCCGAGTGTCCGACGTACATCTCGATCGCCATCGCAGTTGTTATCTCTTCGCTGACTTCGCCCTGGCTTGAGGCAACCGGTTCCGTACCCCGGTTGTCACCACCACCACCGCTGCCTCCGCCACCTTCAGGTGAGTCGGGCGAAGGCTGAGGCTGCGGGCTGTCGGGAATCGGCGGCGAACTCAAACGACAACGATGACCGAGCGACCCGCAGCGGTTCGGTTTGCGGCCGTCGGGGTCCCACATGTTGATGGGGTTGGCCCACGCGTACGTGTATCGGTTCAGCGAGATCGGTGTGGTGAGTTCGCCGAAGACGGTGTCGCGGCTGCGGAATTGGGCGTTGGTCGGGTCATACCAGCGGGCACCCATCCACACGTCGCCGGTGACCGGGTCGGTGTAGTCCGCCTGGAAGCCCAACGCCGGGGCGTCGCCCGACCCATCGATCGGGTCACCGAACGGGTCATACACCTTGGTCGACGCAACGGTTCCGTTCGTGTTCAGCGTGGCGACGACGTCGCCGTGACGATCCCGCACCGCAACCGACGCCGCGTCCTCGTTGGTTGAGAGCAGGTTTCCGCCCGGTGTACGGCCGTACGTATCGTCACCAATCGCCACCGGATCAATCGCGCCTCCGTTGTACCCAAACGCCTGGTCGTTACGGCGAGCGATCCGATCAAGGCCGTCATAGGAAACCTCGACCGTGCCCCCAGCACCACCCGTCACCCCAACGAGACGACCCAGATTGTCGAAGCTGTAGTCCGCCCCCGCCGGGCCATCGACACGATCCAACGTCCCACGCGGTTCCCACACATGCGTGCCATCAGGCGACGTAACAATCCGGTTCCGAGCGTCATAGACCGCCACATCGCTGTCATGGAACACACGATTCCCGTTCGCATCCCAACCCAGAGCCAGGCTCAAATACCCAACCAACCACAGCGGGGCTGGGCTGTAGCCCCCACCGAAGCCCAGGCTGTCGAAATTCTGTGCTTCTTTCGCAGCCGCGGCTTAGACGGTCTCCTCGGACCACCCGTTTCGGCGAAGAACAGCCACGATCGCCGACATGGCCTGTTCATCGACGTAGAGCCTTCGTATCCCCTTCCCGTTCGCCGCCGGCGGAAGGTCGCGCTCAATAAACGACACCGAGAAACGCGAACCAACGCAGAACCTGTCCACCTCGCGCAGATCCCAGTCAACACGTCCCATCGACGGGGTCTTGCCAACCAACCGATCCCCTTCGAGAGAAACCATCGGCGGCCTGACAAGCTGATAGGTCCCGAGCGCCAAGAGAGGCAAACCCAACACGATCGTCGAAGCCCGCATCCGACCGTACAAAAGTGTTCCAGGATCTTCCATCACGGCAAACAAGAGCCAGAAGCCGGGGAACATGATCAACGTAACGCAAAGAAATCCGACCCTGGACAGAATCGGATAAGCGAACGAAGCGTCAGTAGCAGATGAATTCATGGCGATGGCGTTCCCCAGTCTCTAAGCGCCCCATCGGCGTCAGCAAGCCGGTCGGTCAACCAATCAAAGCCCTCGCCGATTGCCCTATTCGCAGGCTCGACCACATGAGAGTCCAGAGGACCGTAAATTACCCAGCCTCCGGCCCCGGCTCCGCCGACACAGACTACATACCAGACTGTCGTAGCTGAGCAGGGGCCCAGGGAAGCACCAGCTGACGCGGTGAATCCGGCGAATGCCCCGCGGCCCGCCGTGTCTGAAACAGCGTTGGCGACCTCGCTATAGCGTGTTCCAGCACTGGCACCTTCGGTCGCTGTCAAGGCGTCGTCCACTGCCCCGACAGTGTCGATAGCGGTCAGCGTGCCGTCGACGAGCATGAACAGCCGCCCGCCGATGCGAAGTGCCACTGCCCGGCCGCCTGCTGTCGCTGCAGCCGCGTCGTTCGCAGCAGCAGCAGCCTCTGCGGCCGCATTGAAGTTCGCAATCGCTTGATTCGCATCCAGCCAAGCGGCGCGCTCGGACACGGCCTCCCAGTTGACGATCGACCGAAAGCTGATCCCGGGCGTCAGCCTCGTGTAGCTCAACTCGAATGGTGCCTGGAACACCGACGTGAAGTCGACTGACCGATAAGGGACCGGGGGTTCTACCGACATCCGAAGCAGTTCGGCGAGAACCTCTGAGTTGGCTTTCTCCTGCTCCCACAGGACTGAGAAGTGATCGAGAGCCGCTTGCGGCCCGTCCAGGAGTGCGATCTCGTAGAGCTCATTGGCCAAGCTCTCGACTTCAGCCCGGGCAAGGTAAACCTCAGAGGACTCAAGCGAACGCTCGTGCTGGTTGTTGCATGACTCTGCCCCACCCGGTCCTGCGTTGCCGGTGGCTGCGCAGTCTGTGATGTCGCCGTGTTCGTTGACACCCAGCTCGACCGACCAATCCGAGCCGTAGAACGAACACGTTCCGCCACCGCCTTCCCACGCAGTGAACTGCGAACAGCGCCCGTCGGGGTCCCAATACCGGATCGGGTTGGCGAACGCGTACGTGTACCGGTTCAGGCTGATGGGTGTGGAGAGTTCGCCGAAGACGGTGTCGCGGCTGCGGAACTGGGCGTTGGTCGGGTCATACCAACGCGCCCCCATCCACACATCACCCGTTACCGGGTCGGTGTAATCAGCCTGGAACCCCAACGCGGGCGTGTCACCAGACGTGTGGAGTGGCTCACCGAACGGGTCATACGCCGTCGTCGACACCACCGACCCGTCCGTGGACAGCGTGGCGACGACGTCGCCGTGACGATCCCGCACCGCAACCGACGCCGCGTCCTCGTTCGTCGACAACAGGTTCCCGCCCGGCGTGCGACCATACGTGTCATCACCAATGCTGACGGGGTCGATCGCAGCACCGTTGTAGCCAAACGCTTGGTTGTTGCGGCTAGCGATCCGATCAAGGCCGTCATAGTCGATGTCGACCGTGCCCCCAGCACCACCCGTCACCGCCGTCAGACGCCCCAAATCATCAAACGTGTAGTCCGCCCCCGCCGGGCCATCGACACGATCCAACGTGCCACGCGGTTCCCACACATGCGTGCCATCAGGCGACGTAACAATCCGGTTCCGAGCGTCATAGGACGCCACATCGCTGTCATGGAACACACGATTCCCGTTCGCGTCCCAACCCACCTGATGCGAACGGGCGTCATGAGACCACGACGTCAACCGCGACGCCTCGTCATACCCATACGACCACATGAGGGGGTCCCACATGTTGAGCGGGTTACCCCACGCGTACGTGTATCGGTTGAGCGAGATGGGCGTTTGAAGTTCGCCGAAGATGGTGTCGCGTGATCGGAATTGGGCGTTGGTGGGGTCATACCAGCGTGCTCCCATCCAGACGTCGCCGGTGGTCGGGTCGGTGTAGTCGGCTTGGAACCCGAGCGCCGGTGTGTCACCGGAGGTGTGGATGGGTTCGCCGAACGGGTCATATGCCGTGGTTGATGCGATGGTGCCGTTGGTGTTGATGGTGGCGACGACGTCGCCGTGACGATCCCGCACCGCCACCGCAGCGGTGTTCTCATTCGTGGAGAGGAGGTTTCCGCCCGGTGTACGGCCATATGTGTCATCACCAATCGCGACGGGATCGATCGAGCCGCCGTTGTACCCAAACGCCTCACTGTTACGGCTTGCGATCCGGTCTAGGTCGTCATAGGTCGTCTCGACGCTGCCGCCCAAACCACCCGTCACATCCGTCAACCGACCCAAATCGTCAACGCATAGTTGGTGCCGCTGCGACCCGACACCGAATCCAACGTGCCCCGCGGCTCCCACTCATGCGTCCCATCTGGCGCGCCCACCACGCGGAAGCAAGCCCGGCTGCGCCCAGCGGCGACGTCTCGACCGGGATCACAAACAGAGCCTCACGCTTCCTAGGGCTGATAAAGGCCCTCGCGACCGACGGCTCTGCTCCGGCCTCAATCCCCGAACTCGGCAAGCAACCGCCCGAGATCGACCGAGGTACTGCGCCGAACGAACCAGAAGTCCTCACGCTTTCCGACCTCGTGGTGGAGCGTGTTCTTGGAGCCTGAGCTCCGTTGTAGCCAATCGAGAATCGGCGAAGACCCCCCCGAGCCTCGGTCTCCGTTCGACGTCTCACTCGGTAGGTCGATGCCAGTCAGCTCGCACGCCCGACAGAAGAGACCTCCAACAACTCGAACGTCACGACCATCGAGTACTTGTGAGCTATCGATGAAAGCCAGCACCTCAATGCCCAAACGGAGGACCGCCGGATCCTTCGTCTGAACAGTCCGCGAAGCACACAACTCCGCCCAGCCAAGCAGCGACCACGCAAGGTCGACATCTTCGCTGAGATCCAGACGTTGCAGTGATGATTCGAGCTGGCTGGCGACCTGATCATGCCATTGCACCCGACCACGAGCGGTCCCATCGGACCCTCGCAACAACGTCGCCACCAAAGAACTCATCGCGGCGGCACCAAGTAGTTACCGACGCGTTCGTAGCCAGACTCGATGAGCATCGCCAACTCATGAGCGAAGATCGATGGCTGCCCAGCAAAATCACCACTCGTCTGGACAAGGTGATACGGGTCAACGGGACTTGCCAGATACACGGTCCTCTCCTGTTCAATTAGCCGCTCAATAAAGGCTTCGTTCAGCGGCATCGACCAATCGTCGGCATCCAACACCGTATGTCCAGGCCAGTCCAACGCAACCTCGGTATCCCATTGACGGCCAAGGACGACGACATTGTCGCTCGGGCCGAGAAGCTCGTCGGCCCGATTACGGAGCCTGAGCGCTTCGTCGACCGCGTCGTCAAGTACTCCTGGAGTCCGTGTACCGACAAGTGGTAGCCCAATCTCGGCGTACAGCATTGCGGTGTTGGTGCCGCACGAGAAGCTGATGAGGTCGTCGTAGCAGCTGTGAACCCAGCCCTCCAGCGGTGTAAGTGCGGAAATTGTGTTGGCGAACCAGTCGGTCCCTTGCCAGGTCTTTGAAAGTTGGGGGGCGTCGACGACGCGTGCGTACAGCTCTGGGTGAGTGATCGCCATGAGGTATCCCGGGCCATACGAGCTGTCGGGTTGGATCTGGTACTCGATGAGGTCGACCACGATCTCGAAGGCTTCCCACGGCACGTCGTGAATCGAGGAGTATTGGCTCACGATCTCGTTGTAGGCATCGCCAGCAGCGACGGTCCCTGAGGACGAGACAACATTGTCTCCCTCAAGAATCGCCAGCGCCTCAGCAGGGCGTCCGAGTGTGGCTTGAGCAAGCTCATCTCTGAAGTCGTCCTCGTGCAGACGACCAGAACGGACGTGGGTTGAGCGATCAATGACCCGCTCGAGTTCCTCGTCCCCATAGAACTCCGGGTCGCGTCCGTCGGGGTCCCACATGTTGATCGGGTTGGCGTGGGCGTATGTGTACCGGTTCAGCGAGATGGGTGTGGCGAGTTCGCCGAATATGGTGTCGCGTGATCGGAATTGGGCGTTGGTGGGGTCATACCAGCGTGCGCCCATCCAGACGTCGCCGGTGGTCGGGTCGGTGTAATCAGCCTGGAACCCCAGCGCCGGTGTGTCACCAGAAGTGTGGATGGGTTCACCGAACGGGTCATATGCCGTGGTTGATGCGATGGTGCCGTTGGTGTTGATGGTGGCGACGACGTCGCCGTGACGATCCCGCACCGCCACCGCAGCGGTGTTCTCATTCGTGGAGAGGAGGTTTCCGCCCGGTGTACGGCCGTACGTGTCATCACCAATCGCGACGGGATCGATCGAGCCGCCGTTGTACCCAAACGCCTCACTGTTACGGCTTGCGATCCGGTCCAAACCGTCATAGTCGATGGTGACAGCGCCGCCCGCACCGCCCGTCACTGCAACCAACCGGCCCAAATTGTCGAACGTGTAATCCGCCCCCGCCGGACCGTCCACCCGATCCAACGTGCCACGCGGTTCCCACACATGCGTGCCATCAGGCGACGACACAATCCGGTTCCGAGCGTCATAGACCGCCACATCGCTGTCATGGAACACACGATTCCCGTTCGCGTCCCAACCCACCCGGTGCGAACGACCGTCATGAGACCACGACGTCAACCGCGACGCCTCGTCATAGCCATACGTCCACTGACCCGCACCACCATGACCCGGCGACATCACCGTCTTCGACGTCACGTTCCCGCGGCGGTCGTAGCCGTAATCGGCCGACCACACCGTCCCCGACGGATTCACCCACACATCACCATCGAGCCGGCCGCCCTCGTCGTAGGTGTACGTACGCGTGCCGACCTGACCGCCGTAGGCGACCGTTGTGAGGCGGTCTTGCTGATAGCCGTAGTCGGTTGTGACACCCGTGGTCGGGTCAACAATCGTGTCGAGGCGGCCATCAGGTGTCCATGTCTGGTTCCACACGCCGGCCTCGTCGCGTCGCTGCTCGAGACGACCCGCTGCGTCGTAGTTGTAGACGGTGGTTGCGGTTGGGCCGTTGGTGCCGACCAGCATCGCCGCGTCGTTGTAGGTGAACGTGACCGCACCATCAGGATGCGACACCGACACCAACCGGCCAGCCTTGTCATAGTTGGTTTGTTCGACCAGGGTCGTGCCCGCCGTCTGACCCGGCGTGGACAACTGGGTACGTCGGCCGAGCTGGTCATAGGTCGACGTCACCGTCACATTGCCCGGAAGAACCTCCTGCGCCGGCAACCCACCCGCGTCATAAATCATCCGGAACCGACCATCCACCTGCCCCGGCGTTGACGGCTCAATCACGTCCTCTTGCAGACCCCACACGTTGTACGTGTAGGTCCACACGTTGTTACGGCCATCAGTGATCTTCGTGACGTTGCCGGCTTTGTCGTAGCCGTACGCAAACGTGATCGTTTCAATACGTTCGCCTTGGGCCTGCGCCGCCATCAACGGTTCGATCCCTGCAGGAGCCAGCCCCATCCGAGCGGCCGCCGCTGGCGGCGTCTGTCCAGCCGCCCAGTGAAGCGCTGCAGTGAGGATCGTCGTGCCGTCTGGGGTGAGGCGGGTAGCGGCGTTGTCTCGCAGGTTGAACGCGACTCGGCGGCCCGGTGCGGTGTTGGGTGTTGCGTTGGTGTGGCCGTGGAGGCGGTCGCCGGTGTCGTAGACGTACAGCGGGGTGTGGCCGTTTTCGGCGGCGATGACGGTGGCGTCGGCGCCGAGTTCGCCGGTCGGGTTGGTGCGCATCGACCATGGCCCGGTCACGACCGGGACCGTGCCGGACAGGCCCGCGGCGACGGGGTGGGTGGCGGCGACGATGACGGCGTTGTCGGTTTCGAACGCTTCGGGTGCGCCGGATTCGGTCAGGCCGAAGTCGTCGAAGTCCCAGTGACGGGTCGCAACGATGCCGTACGGGGCGCTACGCCACGAGTCGATCGTGCCCGAACCAACCAGGTTGGCGTTGTAGGCGATCACCGCGACGTCGATACCTGAGGCCGGGGCGTTGTCGGTGTCGCTGAACACCGACACGTTGTGGCCTTGGGCCGTCAACATCGACTGCAACGCAAGCTCGACGTCATCGAGCGCCGCCGCGTCGTTCACGACCAGCGCGACGTTGAGCGTTGCCGGGGGGCTGGTGGCCCAGGTGATGGCGGCGTCGAGGAGGTCGCGTCCGTTGGCGTTGAGGCGTTGGATGGCGCCGTTGAGGAACCCGAACCCGACGCGGCGGGCGGGGGCGGTGCCGTCGGCCATGGTGGTGCCGGATTCGTAGGCGAAGATGGTTTGTCCGCCGGTGGTGTGGGCCGCGACGGCGATGGCGTCGGCGCCGAGTTGGGTGTTGGTGGCCCGCGTCATTTTCGACCCGGTGATGACTTGGATGGTGCCGGTGAGGCCGGCGTCGAGGTCGGTGTCGTTGGTGATCGTGACGTTCTTGCCGTTTTTGGCGGCGCCGTTGGCGGTGGTGAGCCCGAGGTCGTCCCACGCGCCGTGTTCAGCAACGATGATCGGCACCGTGACGGTTTCGTACTTGCGGACCCGTGACGCGACCGACGTGTCCGAGATCACGATCAACGACACACCGTCGAGTGCGGGGACCGCCGCGTTGTCGTCGACGAAGGTGACGTCGAACCCGCGGCGACGCAGCCGCTCTTGGAGCTTCTTGTCACCAGTACTGACGTTGTTGGGGTTGGCGATGATCTGCAACGCCTGGTCGATGTCGACGGGGTCGGTTGGGGTGGTGGCCCAGGTGGTGGCGGCGTCGAACAGGGCCCAGCCGTTGTCG
>JBCCYT010000084.1:0-18261 GCA_039188975.1 Actinomycetota bacterium | reverse complement strand
GATCGGGTCGCGAGTACCCCACTGGAAGAGCGCCGGGCGACCGTCACCATCTCCGAGGTCGACCGGCGCCGTCGCCATGTCGGGAAGACCGCAGCAGATCGCCCAGAGGCCGCCGTATCGGGGGGCACCGACCTTGCCGACGAGCGCAAGCGACAGGTAACCGCCCTGCGAGAACCCGCCGATGATGCAGCGTTCGAGCGGCACACCCGCCTTCTCGGATTCCGCGGCGATCAGGGCTTCGAGTGCTGCGAGCGACGCATTGAACTCGTCGGTGTCGGCCTCCATCGTCGCGAAGTCAATCGACCACCACGCCGCGCCGTCGGTCGTGCCATCGGGCAACGGGTACGGCCCCCGGGGAGCGATGGCGGTGAAACGTTCGTCGGGGTCGACGAGCGGCACGTACGAGGCCAGGTGATGCTGCTCGGCGGAGTAGCCGTGCATGAGGAAGAGAAGACGGTCAGCGCCGTCCCGATCGATGCGGTAGTGCGTCAGCTCCATGGGCCGAGTCTGCCCCACCAGGACGCGATGAGCGAGTGTTGATCGGGAGGATGGAGAACGGCGTTCTCGGTTCCGCCGAGGTCGTCGCCCCGACGTCGGCTCGCGTACCGTACGGACCCATGGACTTGCGCTGGGAGGACCGACAGCGGGCC
This sequence comes from Actinomycetota bacterium, assembly GCA_039188975.1. Classification (GTDB taxonomy): domain Bacteria; phylum Actinomycetota; class Acidimicrobiia; order Acidimicrobiales; family Aldehydirespiratoraceae; genus UBA11606. Next base: position 17,611 of record JBCCYT010000084.1, on the reverse strand, counting down.
TTTCAGGCCCGGGTTCTCACCGAGGGCGTCAACGATGACATCGGCATCGGAGTTCGTCCGTACCGAACCTTCCTCGGCGCGTCGACCGGCGCTCCCCCTCCGGCCGGATCACGCATCGAACGGGCACTGCTGGTCGTCATCGCCGGCACGGCAATCTGCTCCACCCTCATGCTCGTCGGTGGACCGAAGACCATCGTTGCGCTCATCGCCGGTTTGACCGGCGGGGTCGCCCTCTTTGCGGGTCTGGCCGGACCCGATCCGCGGGTCCGGCAGGTCATGAACGAACCACTGCTCGCGATCTACGAGGATCGAGCTCGTCCCGGAGCCGTCCCGGTTTGTGTCACCGCGATCACCGACGACGAACAGCATCGCCTGGGGGAGGAAGGATTCGGCAACATCGTCGGATCCCCTCGCCCCGGCGGCACGGTTGGCGTGTTCATCGACGACTATCTCGTGTGGGCCCGAACCCCGCCTCGCGGGAACCGCAAGGGTGACCCCGCCTTCGGCCAGCTCTGACCGACGGCGCCGCCGCCAGTGCTAGTGGCCGCCTCGTTTGACGCCCCCGTACTTCATGCGGGTGTCGTTCATCGATGCCGGTCGTTTCTCGTCATCGGTGATCGCCGCGGCGACCAGCTCACCGATGAACAGCGTGTGGGTGCCGAGGTCGATGGCCTGGCGTACCTCGCACTCCATCCACGCAATCGCTTCCTCGAAGATCGGAGCTCCCGTCACGCCGTTGCGCACCGCGCGACCGTTGAGCGTTTCACCATCGTCGACGGCGGGCTTGGAGAACTTCACGAACGGACGGGTCTCCTCGCTGTCCCACAAGTTCACCGTGAAGGACCCACCGTCGGTGATGAGCCGGTGGGTCACTGCGCTGTTGTCCACGCCGACACCGATCAACACCGGTTCCATCGACAGTTGAGTGATCCAACTCGTGGTCATGCCGTTGCGCTCACCACCGGCGGCCGAACCCACCAACGCCAGTGCGTTCGGGATCTTCCAGGTGACACGATTGACCAGTTCGTCTTCAAGAGCCATGGCGCCAGCGTAGGGCGAACCCCGGGTCCGGTCGCTTTGGCCGCTCAACCGCCGATGTCGCGACGGCCCGTCGTCACGATTCACCCGGGTCAGTCGACACAGACCGCGGGTCGGGTACCAGCCACGACGGCGGGTCGTCTCGACGCCCGCGGCCGAGGCTGGAGCGGAACCTGCTGCGATCGGCTGAGCAGCCCGCCGACGCGGCTCTCCAACTCCAGGAGACTGAATGGCTTGATGAGATAGTCATCTGCGCCACAGGCAAGGGCGGTGTCGATGTCGATCGGTCGAACCCGGGCCGACACCATGATGACCGGCACGTACTCCACCTCGTTGCTGCGGAGACGTTCGAGTATTTCTGGCCCGCTCATTGTGGAGAGCATCCAGTCGAGGAGCACCACATCGGGAGGATTGGCCAACGCCGCGGCCAGGCCGGCCGGCCCATCGTTGACCGTTTCGACGTGGAAGCCGATACGGGACAGCTTCTCGGCCAACAGTGCTCGGATGTCGGCATCATCCTCGATCACCAGCGCTCGGCGTGTGCTCAGGTCACGGTGCATCGATCGCCTGCACCATCGGGCGTTCGACCGGCTCCACGACCGGCCCGGCGATCGGGATCGTCATCGTGAACGTCGCCCCTCGCCCTTCGACCGAATGCAACGACAGGTCACCGCCGTGGGCATCGACGATGTGTTTCGCGATACCCAGACCGAGCCCGGTGCCCTCCACCGCATCCCGGATGGCCTGCTCCCCGCGTGTGAACAACGCGAACAGGGTCGCCTGCTCCGAGGCCGAGACACCGGGCCCTTCATCAGCGACCGCGACCCAGACCGATGAACCATCGGCGGTTTCGCCCGCCGAAAGGGTGATGGTGGAGTCGACCGGGGCGAACTTGCGTGCGTTGTCGAGCAGGTTGATGACCACCCGCTCGATCTGACCGGCGTCCATGAGCACGTTGGCCACGACCGGCACATCGACTTCGATCTGTTGCCGCATGACCGGTGAAACAACGTCGACGCACGACCAGAGCATCGAACGCAGGTCGGTCAACCGCAGCACCGGCGGCTGCAAGCCAGACTCGAGACGGCCGGTGACCAGCAGCTGCTCGACCAGGGTCAGCAATCGACCACAGTTTCGGTTGATCGCATCGAGTGCCTGATCGACTGCGGGATCGTCGGCATCACGCAGGTCGGTGTCGAGCAACTCGGCGTAGCCGGAGATACTGCACAGCGGGGTTCGGAGCTCGTGCGACACGTTGGCGAGAAAAAGGCTCTTCGCTCGGTCGAGCTCGCGGAGCCGCAGGTTGGCTTCGCCGACCCGCAGGGCTTCAGCCCGAAGCCGACGCTCTACCGACTTGCGACGCTCGATTTCGGCGGCGAGCTGGTCGGAGCGCAGGAGCAGCTTGGCGGTCGCCCAGCGAGCGTGGAGTTCGGCCTCGGTTCGAGCGACCGCGTGGCGCAGCGTGCGGCCGAAGGTCTCGGGGTCGAAGGTGCCCTTGATCAGGTAGTCCTGGGCGCCCTCTCGCAGCGACGCAACCGCAAGGTGGCGATCGTCGTTGCCGCTGAGAATGATGATGGTCGCGTTGGGTGCGGCGTCACTGATGCGTTCGAGGACGTCCATCCCTCGCCCATCCGGCAGCCCCATGTCGAGCAGGATCAGATCGAAACGCTGCGCACGGAGATCGGAAAGGGCGTCGCGCACCGTCCGGGCCCGGGTGACCGTGACCGCGTTGTCCAACGCGCGGCGCAGAAGAACCGTCGTGACCTGCGCATCAACATCGGTGTCTTCGACCAGCAACACATCCAGTTCGCCATGGTCTGACCGTTCGACGCGCTCATTTCCCAGGAAACCGAGCGCAGTCGCTCGATCCGATGCCAGCGACTCGCTTCGGTCCGGCAGCAGTTCCCGCCAGCCTCGATCCGTGCTCGCCGACCTCGAGACGGTTCTCGTCTCAAGGTCGGTCGTGTCCTTTTCGTCGACGTCCAACCCGCTTCGCCCTTCGCCCAGCAACCACCTGGTCCACCCAGTCGGGGCAGCTTCGACCGAGTGACGTTGGGCATAAGCCCTTCGACCCAGATTTCCTGTGACCCATGCCAGATTGCCGATGGCGAGTGAAGAGATCGTCAGCCGAGGTCGGGCCGGCCTGAGGCAGTCGCCGTGGCCGTGCCCTCGACGAACATGGGGCGACCGTCGACATCGATGACCTTCTCGGTCCAGACGATGTCGACATCGAACTCCGTCGCTCCCGCAGCTTGGACCTCGGTTACCGCAGCCTCACGGGCCAGCTCTTCCGCCCGAGCCTGAGCTTCGGGGCGCTCCCATGACGTCTCTGGCTCGCCCCCACCGTGAACCCGGTACACGCCGCGGCGGGGGGCCGTCACGTGAATCTCGGATCGGACCCGGACTTTGCCGACGACCGCACCGATGGCGTTCGCCACGTCGGCATCGCCCGGCACGTCGACCGCGGCTCCGAGCAGCTCGCCGATGGCGGGATAGTAGGTCGCGGCCGGTGCGCCGAGACCGACTAGCGCAGCGCCAAGCCCGATTTCGACGCGAGCTGAACGCGATGAACGGTCGAGTGCGGCAGCTACGAGGGGCGACGACGCAAGCGAACCGTCAAGCCCGTCGCGGTCGAACGCGGCGGCGAGCAAGGCCTCGGCCGAGCGGCGAACGAGCGCATCGACGACCGCACGGCTGATCTCTTCGGGCGATTCGGCGATTGCGTTGCCGTAGCGATCTCGCCGACGAGCAAAGACCGCTGCCCCCGCGATGGCGACTTCCGGGTCGTGCGTGGCCTGATCACCGAGCACATGGCTCGCATCGGTCGGCGTGAACGACGACAGGCGCAGCACGGCCCGACTCACGAGCCGGCGCATGGCTCGCTCCTGGAGACTCGTCGTGACCGCCCGAGCCACCGGCACGAGCGGTTGATCGACCGCATCGAGAACCTGTTGCTCAAAGCGATCGAGGGTAGCGGATTCGGCCCGGGCGGTTCGCTGCAGGAACATGCCGTCGAACGCACCAGGAATCTCGTCGTTGATCCGAGCTTCGAGCTCGGCGCGAATGATGTCACCGTGGCGTTCGGCCATGAGCGAGAGAGGGACGACCCGGCGGGGCCCAACCTCGAGCTCGGCGCCGACCGCTCGGTCCGCAAGCCGGATTTCGCTGTCGCCCCCGAGACCATGCGTGTGCATCTCCACCGCTTCAACCATCGTGCGGTGGCCACCGACGGTGGCACCATCGGCTCCGAAGTTGGGGACGCCATCACGCACGACAGCGATGTCGGTCGTGGTACCGCCGATGTCAGAGATCACCGCGTCGTTGGATGCGGCGAGATGGGCGGCGCCCACGAGACTGGCCGCCGGTCCGCTCAAGATCGTTTCGACGGGACGTTCCTTGACGAAGTCGACCGACACGAGCGAACCGTTCCCTCGCACGATCATCATCGGCGCATCGACCCCCCGGGCGTCGAGAATGGACCCCGTCGTCACGACAAGGTCTTCGATCATGGCGATCAAGCGAGCGTTGAGCAGCGCCGTCACTCCTCGCTTCGGCCCGCCCAGGCTGGCCGACAGAACATGGCTACACGTCACCGGTTTGCCGGTCCGGGCTCGGATGAGATCGCGCGCGGCGAGCTCATGCTCGGCGTTGCGGGTGGCGAACTGGGCGGTGATCGCGAAGCCGTCGACCGTGTCAGCCACGGCGTCGATCTGTTCGGCGAGCGCATCGAGATCGAGAGGCTCGACGGGCTCACCGTGACTGCTGTGACCGCCGGCGACCATGACCACGGCATCGTCGCCGACCGCATCGCGCAAGCCGCCTCGATCGAGCGCGTCGGCGTCGAACCCGATCATCACGAGACACGCCGGACGGCCGGTCCCTTCGACCAATGCATTGGTCGCAAGGGTGGTGGACAGAGCCACCATCTCGATCGCGGTGGGGTCGACGGCGGCGTCGGCAACGGCGGCGTCGATGGCCGCACCAATGCCGATGGCAAGGTCGTCGTGGGTGGTGGGCGACTTTGCCTTGGCGACGATCTCCCGGGCGCGTTCGTCGTAGACGACGGCGTCGGTGTAGGTCCCCCCGGTGTCGACGCCCAACGCGTAGCGGCGCAACTCGGTCATCGCGGCACAGTCTGCCGCAGATGCCTGTCACACGCGCCCTCTACAGTGCGACTTCATGGCAAATCCACCCCGCTCCGAGCGCCCCTCGATGGAGGGGTATGGCGTCACCGACGATCCCACAGGGGTGCTGCCCTGGTCGTGGGCTGAGCAGCGGCTGCTCGAGTGCCGGAACTTCTGGTTCGTGACGGTCCGGCCCGATGGCCGGCCTCACTCCATGCCGGTCTGGGGGGCGTGGATGCCCGATCGCCAGCGATGGGGGTTTGGTTGCGCGTCGAGCAGTCGCAAGTCCCGCAATCTGACGACGAACCCGCACGTCGTGGTCACCACCGAGGACACGGTGGAACTCGTCTCGATCGAGGGAGTGGCCCGACCGATCGCCGGGAATGATGCCGTGCCCCTCGTCGAGGCGTGGGTCGACAAGTACGCCGACGAGGTCGGTGTGGTCGACGAAGAGAGCCGCGAGCGCGCACGAGACTTCGTCCGTGGTGAGTCGATGTTCGAGATCACACCCCAGCGGGCGTTCGGTCTGATCGAACGGCCCGACGAGTTCGCGTCGGCGGCGACACGCTGGGTTTGGGACTGAGGCGCTCCATCAGGGCGTGGGTGACCAGAGCGGTTCGTCGACCGTGAACCCGATGTCGGTTCCCCATGTATTGCGGTACGCCACCTCCTGCACCGGTGCCCGTTGGGCAACGCCCCACGTGCCGGTCGGGTAACCCATGGGCACGCATGCCGCCATCTTCCAGCCCTTGCCTTCGGGCACGCCGAGGATCTCGAACGTCTCGTCCTTCTTGAACGCCAAGACGCTCGTCAACGACGAACCGATGCCCTCGGCTCGCGCGGCGAGCATCGCACTCCAGATCGCCGGGAAGATCGAGCCTCCGCTCGCGTCGTTTCGATCGAATGCGAACAGCAACAGTGGATACGTCGCGAAGTTCTCCTGCGCCCATCCCACCGAGTTGACGATCTTGCGCATCTGCACGGTCTCTGGATCGTCGGCCCCGGAGCGCACACCGTCCATCTTGTCCTTGTAGATGGTCGCCCACAGCATGTCGATGCAGACTCGATACAGATCGCCGAGCTTCTCTCGCTGACCGGGATCGTCGACCAGCATGAACTTCCAGTCCTGATTGTTGCCGCCACTCGGTGCCCGGATGGTGGCGTCGAGGATCCGCATCTGCGCGTCGTCAGGGATCGGGTCAGGTTTGACCCGCCGCATCGCTCGGGTGGTGTACAGGGCTTCGCGGACATCCATGGCGTGAGTCGACCACGGCTCATAGGGCGGAGGCAAAAGCCGATGCTGGGAGGGTGAGTTCCTTCATCGATGCGCTCTTCGAGCCGGACCGCCACTGCGCCTGCGGCCATCACGAAGGGTCTCACAACCATGGCTTCACCGGCCGAGCCTGCATGTGGTGTGAGTGTCGAGATTTCACCGATGCCGACGCCGGTGCAGAGGCAAACCATCCGCCTCGACGACCTGCCGCCATGAGCTGAACCGACCCTTCAGCGTGGGTATCGGATCTCGTCGCGTTAATCGTTCGACAACACGGTGCGGGTTTCGTACGTTCAGTCTCATGAACGGAACCCAGACCAACCTCGGCATCGCCGACATGGCCGGTTTCCGCCCGAGCGTTTCCGCTCAGGGCTGACCGGCCCCCGGCGCTACGCCGGCCGCCGTCGCTCGACGACCCCGCCCATTGCTGGCCGCGCGTCGAGCACTGCCCATCCATCCGCCTGTGACACCAGGCGCACCGCCAGTGCTTGACTTCAAGCGAGCTTGAAGTTTTACGTTCACGATGAACGCAACGCCGGCTGCGTCCTGTCACTCCCCCAACTGACGAAAGGCACGGACCATGACTGCTGACATGCTCACCGAGCTTCTGGCCCGGGAACGGCTCCGCGAACAGCGGGTCCGTCATCTGCAGGCCCAACGGGAGCGGGCGTGGCGCTCAACGCCTACCCGCTCCAGCTTCCCCCGCCGATTCCAGCGTCGCTGAGCGACTGCGTGACGGCTGGACGCAGCCGCGACTCGGCGGACCCGGGGCCGGTCCCGTACCGTTCAGGTATGGAGACCGGCCCCTTTCCCTTGCTTGGCGATGTTCGCGAACGATTGGGTCAGGGCATTCGTGAGATGCTCGCCGGGTCACCCGACCAGCCGGTACGGCCTGATCTCACCGGTCCCCGACGATTCGAGCCCGACTCCGGCATGTGGGCGGTCCACACCGATGTCGCCATGCTCGTCGGGGGGTTGCGGGCGCTGCTCTTGCAAACACTGCACCCGCTGGCGCTCGCCGGTGTGACACAGCACTCGTCGTATCGATCCGACCCGCTCGGTCGGCTTCACCGCACGGGTGCCTTTGTCGGGACCACGACGTTCGGCACGGTGGAAGAGTGCGACGAGATCATCAGCGTTGTGCGTTCGATCCATGCCCGTGTGAACGGGACGGCACGCGATGGCCGACTGTACTCGGCGCTCGATCCCCATCTCCTCGCCTGGGTGCATTGCACCGAAGCCGACAGCTTCTTGCGCGCCCGGCAGCGCTATGGGAGCGAGCCGCTCGCGGACGCGCTCGCTGACCGCTATGTCGCTGAAATCGGAGAGATTGGCGCGGCGCTCGGGGTCGAGCGTCCTCCGCAGAATCGGGCCGAGTTGCGAGCGCGACTCTGGTCGTACCGCGACGAGTTGGCGGTCACCCGCGACACCCGGGAAACGGTGCGGTTCTTGGCGGTTCCGCCGTTGCCGATCGTCTCCCGCCCGCCTTATGGCGTCTTGTTTGGCGCGGCGGTGACGATGTTGCCGGGGTTTGCTCGGCGCATGCTGCTCTTGCCCGTGCCGCCGTTGAGCGAACCGCTGGTGGTGCGACCAGCTGCGACTGCGTTGTTGCGCACGATCGGGTGGGCGCTCGGGGAACATCCGGCCGCGGCCGCGGCCCGTGATGCTGAGGCCTAGCATTCGACGCGATGGACCTGGTCGAGCTGCAACGGTTGATGGAGGAGCTGTACGGCACCGCTGATCGTGAACGGGGGGTCCCGGCGACGGTGGCGTGGTTGGCCGAAGAGATCGGTGAGCTCGCCCAGGCGGTGCGGAAAGGTACCCGGGCGCAGCAGCTGCACGAGTTCGGCGATGTGTTGGCGTGGTTGGCATCGCTTGCGAACCAGATGGACATCGACCTGACCGAGGCGATGCAGCGCTATGTCACAGATCCGCCATAGCGGCGGACCAAAGGTGGAGATCCGCCATAGCGGCGGATGGCTCGGGGCGAACTAGTGTCTCCGGGTATGTCGCAGTCCCTCGAATCTCGTCTCGGTTGCGCCGAGCCGAGGCCCGCATCGGTGGTGATGCAGCCAGAGATGCTGGGCGCGGTTCGTCCGACGCGGTACTCGTTCAGTCGGTCGTTGATCCGCCGGGCGATCACCGATGGATGGAAGATCGATCGGACTCGCTTTGACATCGACGGCGACGGTCAGGGAGTCGCGGTGTATCAGGTCGACTGTGCGGGCACGGTTGTCTCGTTCATTGCGATCACCCAAACGCTGCCCGAGTCGGCGCATACCGATCGGGTGATTGCCGACCGTTGGGAGATCACCGCTGCGTTGGTGGCGGGGGTCGCTGACGATGCGCTCATTGCTCATGCCCAAGCGCATGTCACCCGCCAAGAGCGCGGTCGGCTCGATCCGCGCTTTTTGGTCCTGACTCGCGGCAACCGGAGTGTGCGGTTCTTCGACCGTTTGGTCGGTGATCTCGCACGGGGCGAGCAGCCGGATCCCGAATCGGTTGGCGACAGCGCGTACATCATGCGCAGCACGGCGTTTTACGCGAACGGGAAGTACGGCATGCGGTCCTTTGACGGCTACCCGGAGGGGCATCCGTTGGCGGCGAGCTATCGAGCCCAGTTCCTCGCTGCGTTCTTGTATCGCGAGTTGAGCTACGACGTGGTCGAGCATTGCGCGCGAGTGCGGGGCGGCGACACCGCCGTTGGTTTCGACGACGAATGGCGGCGGTTCTTCGGCCTCGGGAACGCAACCGGACTCGGGTTGGTCCCGTACTTCGTGCACCACCCCCGGGTGATCAATGCATGGGTCGGGGTGCGCGAGCTCGCGTTGGCCGAGGTCCGGGCGACACCGGCAACCGATGAGGGGCGAGCGCAGCTCTCCACCGTGATCGACCGGGCTCGACATCACTTCGCATCGGGAACGACCGAAGACTGCACGCCCTTTTTGAGCCCGGCAGAACTGGTGCCGCACATCGATCGCCTTCGTTCTGCGTGGCTCGAGGTCGCAGATCGTTCAGATGCCTATGACGCCTGGTTCCGATCCGTTGAGCACGAGCATCCAGAGGCGGTTGAGCTTGCTGCGTCGGCCCTGATCGAGTTGCACGACGGCGACGACCGAGTGATCGACGAGCTCCTCCTCGTCGACGAGTCCAGCCGGATCGACCACGACCTGTCGACCGACGAGCTCGTGGCCCTGATCGACGAACGATTCGGTTGGGTCGATGAGCTCGACCTCGACGCAGACGATGCGGATGCCTTCTGGTGGGTGATCAGCGACAACACCGACGAGCCTCGGCGGACCCACCGGGCCCGGCTCGACCCCGACGGGCGCGACGTTGCGATCGACGTGGCGTTGCTCATCCATCGAGTTCGCCATGCGCTCCGCGCCACGTCGCAACCGACGGTGGGCGACTTCCTCGACGCGCACCCCGAACATCGGGCCGCAATCGCTCGGGTGTTTCTGAGCGATCGCCGTTACGGCGAAGCTCGCGACAACACCTGCGCCGCCGAGTATCTGCCGCTCCAGCTTCAGCGGTTCCAGCTCGCCATGTATGGCATGGACAACTACAAGCCGAAGTCCACCGACTGGCTCCGTGTGACCCTCTTTCAGGGCGCGCCGCGAGCTGACGAGCTGTCTTCGACCGCGGTCGATGATTGGTTCTTCCCTGTCCGGCCGGCGCTCCACGCATGATCATCGACGGGCTGGAGATCAACAACTGGACTCGTGAGGTCATCGACGAGGTCCGTTCGGGTGGGGTTGATGTGGTGCACGCCACCGTCGGGGTCTGGGAGGATCTGGCCGGCGCCATGACTCGGATTGGCGCGTTTCGCCACCTGTGCCGCAACAACGCCGACGTCATCCGTATCGTCAGGACGGTCGCCGAGATGCACACGGCGAAACGCGATGGTGTGCTCGGGGTGGTGCTCGGCTTCCAGAACAGCTCGATGCTCGGCGACGATCCCGAGCTCGCCGGGATTTTCGCCGACGTCGGCATCCGGGTGGTCCAGCTCACGTACAACATCGCAAACCATCTCGGGTCGAGTTGCTGGGAGCCCCACGATGGCGGTTTGACCCGGGCTGGCCATCGCATGGTGGCGGCGCTGAACGATGCCGGCGTACTCGTCGACATCAGCCACGTCGGCAATCGGACCGGCCGTGACGCGGTCGAGGCATCTGCCGCGCCGATCGCGATCACCCATGGGAACCCGGCGAGCTTTTGTGATTCGCCCCGCAACAAGCCCGACGAGCTGGTCGAGGCGGTCGCGGCGCGAGGCGGGGTCATCGGCTGCACCCTGTATCCCCTCTTCATGGGCGGCGCGGACGTCACTCGCGCCGAGTACTGCGGCATGCTGGCGGGCCTTGCGGAGTCGATCGGTGTCGAGCATGTCGCGATCGGCTCTGACGCGGTGCTCGGATGGAGCCCGGATGCGCTCGGCTGGATGCGCAGCGGTCGATGGGATCGACCCGATCAACCCGAAGCGATCCCGGCGTTCCCACCCTGGCCGTCGTGGTTTGATGGACCGAAGGACTTCGGATCCTTGGCCGAGGGGCTCGATGACGCGGGGTTCAGTGCAGCAGAGCGAGATCTCGTGCTCGGTGGGAACTGGCTGCGGCTCTTCGAGACGGTGTTCCGGTGAGCACGGAGGTTCTCGTCCAGCCACGCGAGATCATCGATCTCGCGTACCGCATTACGCGCGTTGCTGGGGTGGCGCATGGTGACGCAGAGTTGGTTGCTCGTTGGGCGACCCGAGCGCTCATCGATGGCGATGATCACTTGGCAGTCGTGGTTGCAGCACCGGCGTCGCTGATCGAAGCGGGGCGAGCGGCCGAGCGGGCCGGGACGGCAAACCCTCAAGATGCGCCGGCCTATCGCGATGCAACCCGACACGGCATCACCATTGCACGCGACCAGTTCGATGCGCTGTACGACGCCGCGGCGCGCTTCTTGGTTGCCGAGACCGTCCTCGACGAGATCGGTTAACCGGCGAGGTTCAGCATCAGGTCCCAGAGCGCATCTGGGACGTCCACCGGATCGTCGGGCGTGCGAGCCGCGCCGGGGAGTCGAGCCCCAGGGTCAGCCTCGATGGTCGCGGCCAGTCCGGCGATGGCGTCGACGAAGCCCGCATCATGGGCGGCCGGGTCGATCACCACGTAGTACTGCCCGAGGTCGTGCGGCGGCCCGTCAGGAGTCTTCAGTGGCGGCACGTCGACCGACCGGTTCGAGCCGGTCAACGCCGCGGCGAGCACTTCGACGAGCAACCCGAGCCCGTAGCCCTTGTACCCGCCGGCTGACACCAGCGAGCCGGCCAGGGCGGCGTCGGCATCGGTCGTGGGGTTGCCATCGATGTCGACGGCCCACCCGAGCGGGATCGGTTCACCGGCGGCTTGAGCCATGGTGATCCGGCCCAGAGCGACGGCGCTGGTACTGAAGTCGAACTGGAAGGCCACGCCCCCGGCGCCGTCTGGAACCGCGAAGGCGATGGGGTTGGTGCCGAGCACGCGGTGCTTGCCGCCGGGCGCAGCCACGCGGGGCGTTGCGTTCGTTGCGCCGAGAGCGACGAAGCCTGCCCGAGCGAACTGCTCGGTGAAGTAGCCGAGCGACGTGCAGGTGTGGCTGTGTTCGATCGCGTAGCCGACGATGCCGTTGGCCCGCGCCGCCGCGACTGCGGTGTCGAACCCAACCCGAAATGCGGTCTGCGCAAAACCGAGCCGCGCGTCGACACGCACCGAGCCCGGACGGGGGTGGGTCACAACCGGGTCGGTGTCGGTCGGGAGGCGGCCGGTTTCGAGCTGTCGGCAATAGCTCTCGACGTAATACAACCCGCAGATGCGATTGCCGTTGGCCTCGGCGGCGCGAACGGCTGCCGCTACATCGTGAGCGATATCGTCCCGGCAGCCGCGACGAAACAGGGCGGCATGGGTCGTGTTTTCGATCTGATCCAACGAGATGGCGGGCATGGCCGCCATTGTGGCCTCGACGTGCGGGCCGTGCCTGATCAGTCGGCGCTGATCAGGCCCTGCGCCACCAGACTCTCGGCGATTTGGATCGTGTTGAGTGCGGCGCCCTTGCGAAGATTGTCACCCGACAAGAACAGACTGAGTCCGTGATCGACGGTGTCGTCGACGCGGATTCGTCCGACATAGGTCTCGTCGACCCCGGCGGAGTCGAGCGGGGTCGGGACATCCATGAGCACGACACCGTCGGCCTCGGCCAGGAGTTCCCGCGCCCGATCCGGGCTGATGGCCGACGAGAAACGGGCGTTGATCGCGAGCGAATGACCGGTGTACACCGGCACGCGGACGCAGGTGCCCGAGACCTTGAGATCGGGGAGCTCCATGATCTTGCGGCTCTCGAAACGCAGCTTCTGCTCTTCGTTGGTTTCGTCGAGCCCGTCGTCGACGAGCGCACCGGCAAAGGGCAAGACGTTGAACGCGATCGGCTTCACGAAATTCTCGCCGGCGCTCATCGACACAGCCCGGCCGTCGTAGGTGAGCTCGGGACCATCGGCCCCGACCTTCTGCGCCTGCTCGTCGAGCTCGCGCACCCCACTCAGCCCGGCACCCGACACCGCCTGGTAGGTCGACACCACCATGGCTTCGAGGCCAGCCTCATCGGCAAGCGGTTTCATGACCGGCATGGCGACCATGGTGGTGCAGTTGGGATTCGCGACGATGCCTTTGGGTATCGACTGAAGCGCCGCCGCGTTGACCTCGGGAACGACGAGCGGGACATCGGGGTCCATCCGCCAGGCGGACGAGTTGTCGATCACGATGACCCCCGCGGCAGCAACCTTGGGGGCGAGCTCCTTCGATGTCGAACCCCCGGCTGAGAACAGCGCGATGTCGAGACCGGCGTAGTCGGCCGTCGCCGCGTCTTCGACCGTGATGTCATGGCCGTTCCATTCGATCGTCTTGCCGGCCGAGCGAGCCGAAGCGAAGAGTCGAAGCGAGGTGACCGGAAACGAGCGCTCCGCCAACAGCGTGCGCATCACTCCACCCACCTGGCCGGTGGCGCCAACGATTCCTACGTGCATGGCTGAAAGGTTACCGGCCCGACTTGGCGCCGCTCACGGAGTTTCTCGACCGCGGCACTGCTGCGGCGTCAGCCGTCGGCGACGCGCTGCGCCCAGTAGGCGTCGAGCCGGGACAGCAACGCATCGTCGGAGAGTTCGCCTTCGGACCGTTTGAGCTCGAGGAGCCACGTCATGATCTCACCGATGTGGCGCCCGGGCCCGATTCCGAGATGAGCCATCACCGCATCGCCATCGATCTGAGGCCGCTCGGCGTTGCGACGATCTTCTTCGGCGAGCTCTGCGATCCGGCGCTCCAAGTCGTCGATCGCCTCCTGCAGCGCATGCGCCTTGTTCTTGTTGCGGGTGGTGCAGTCAGACCGAACGAGGGCGTTGAGCCGGCCGAGCAGAGGCCCGGCGTCGCGGGCGTACCGGCGAACGGCGGCATCGGACCAGCCGTCCGCGTAGCCCTTGAATCGACCCGAGAGTCGAACCAACTCAGAGACTGCGTCGACGGTGGACTCGTCGTATCCCATGGCAACCATGCGCTTGCGGGTCATGCGGCCGCCGACCACCTCGTGGTGCCGGAACGTGACGCCGCCGTGCTCGAAACTCCGGGTCTTCGGCTTGGCGATGTCGTGAAAGAGCGCCGCGAGCCGCACGATCAAATCGGGCGGTGTCTTCGCCACGACCGCGACCGTGTGGGAGAGCACGTCCTTGTGGCGGTGGATTGGATCCTGCTCCATCCGCAACGCCGGAAGCTCAGGGACGAGACCCTCGATACGGCCACCGTCGATCGCCGACCACAGCGACGCCGAGACGTCGTCCGCCATCAAGATGTCGTTGAGTGCGGTGACGGGGTCGGTCGGGGTGGTCATGGCCTGAAAAGTCTACGGTCTCTTCCATGGTGCTTGAACAGTTTCGGTTGGACGAGCGAATTGCGATCGTGACCGGCGGCGGTCGAGGCATCGGAGCTGCGGTCGCGACGACCCTGGCCGAAGCCGGCGCTCACATCGTGATCGGTGCCCGTTCGGAGGATGAACTGGCCGAGACCGTGGCCGCCATCGAACGCTGCGGCCAACGAGCGGTGGCGGTCGCTGGTGACCTTTCTTCGCGAGACGGCATGGCAGCACTTGTCGAGACTGCGGTCGACACCTTCGGCGCGATCGACGTGGTGGTGAACAATGTCGGTGGCGCGATGCCGGCGCCGTTCCTCCAAACCAGCGAAGACGCATTCGATGCTGCGCTTCGGTTCAACGTCACGAGCGCGTTCAACCTGACCCAACTCGCCACACCCCACCTCTTGGCCAGCGGCGCCGGTGCCGTGGTCAACGTTGCATCCACTGCCGGTCAGTTCGCGTTCAGAGGGATGGCTGCATACGGCACCGCGAAAGCCGCACTGGTTCACCTCACCCGAGCAATGGCGCAAGATCTCTCACCGGCCGTGCGGGTGAACGCGGTCAGCCCCGGGGCGATTGCCACCTCGGCTCTCGACATCGTTGTCGAGACACCAGCGCTGCATGACGCAATGATCGACGGCACGCCCCTGCGGCGGTTGGGGACACCAGCCGACATTGCTGCGGCCGTGTTGTTCCTCGCCTCGCCGGCATCGAGCTATGTGACGGGGGAGGTCCTCGCCGTCGCCGGCGGCATCCAGGGTTCGAACCTCGACCTGGGCCTCCCTGATCTCTGAGCGAGAGACAATAGGCTTTCGCCCATGGCCGACTCCCCCCTCCGTGCCCTGATCGCCACCGACGACGAGTTCCTACCGTCGAAGGTGCTCATCATCGTCGCCCATCCCGACGACATCGACTTCGGCACCGCCGGCACGGTCGCGACCCTCACCGATCACGGCGTCGAGGTCGTCTACGGGCTCGTGACCTCGGGTCAGGCCGGCGAACCCGACGACATCACGGTCGAGGAGCTGGCGGCGCTCCGTCAGGCAGAGCAGACGGCGGCGGCCAAGATCGTCGGCGTGTCAGAGCTGCATTGGCTCGGATTCCCGGACGGCGCAGTGGTCGCCGATCTGGAGTTGCGCAAGGCGGTATCTCGGCTGATTCGGATCGTGCAACCAGATCTGGTGATCACGCAGAACCCGGAACGCAACTGGGATCGGATCTACGCCGCCCACCCTGACCATCTCGCCACCGGCGAAGCGGTGGTGAGCGCCGTGTACCCGGATGCCCGGAACGCGAAGTCGTTCCCCGAGCTCCTCGATGAGGGTCATCAACCCCACGCCGTGCCCCGGATTTGGTTGATGGCAGGCGCAGCCGACCGCAACAATCTCCACGTCGACATCAGCAAGCACGTCGAACGCAAGATCGAAGCGCTGATGGCGCACGACAGCCAGAACGGCCCGCGAGCCGAGGTGTTGCCCGGCATGATCCGGGACTGGGCCGCCGCAAATGGCGAGGCGTCCGGTTCTGGCTTCGCAGCAGCGGAGAGTTTCCGCTCGGTCACGACGGAGTAGAGCAGCTCGCGTTACGAGCTGATGTCAGAACACCGTCGATTCTGCATCGGCGGGAACCACGGCATCGGTCGGTTCGTCCATCCCCCAGCAACCAAGGGGGACCCATGTCCAAGACGCTCCGACCGCCGACCAATCACCCACGACACCGCTGGTTCCAGTTCCTCGTAGGACTTGCGCTCGCGGCCATGGTGTTCGCTTCCTGTGCCGCCGCCGACGACGAGGCAACGTCGGTCGAGGACGGAGGATTCGACTCTGCCGACGATGCCGAGATGGCCGATGCTGACGACATGGCCGAAGAGGCCGATATGGCAGAGGAGGAGGCCGACGTCGCCACGGCCGACGCCGCGAACAGCGGTGATGCCGCACCCGACGAAGCACTCGCCCAGAACACGGCGCTCACCGCTGCTGACCTCGGGCGCGACATCATCTTCCGGGCCGACATCGCCGTCGAAGTGGCCGATGTCGCGGCCGCAGGGCGAGAAGCAACGCAACGAATCGAGGCGTTGGGCGGGATCGTCTTCGGCCAGACCACCGTGGTCGAACCGGAACCGAGGACGGTGCTGACCTTCAAGATCCAGCCGGCCGACTTCGACACGGCGCTGGACCAACTGAGCGGGGTCGGCGCACTGGTGGACCAGACCATCTCAGCCGACGACGTCACCGCACGCGTCGTCGATCTGGAGAGCCGGGTGCTGACCGCCGAAACCAGTGTTGGGCGGCTCCGGGAGTTTCTGGCTGGAGCGCAAACGGTTGAGGACGTGGCGTCGCTCGAGGCGGAGCTGGTGGAGCGGGAGCTCGAACTCGAGAGCCTCCGCGGTCAGCTGCGGACGATCCGCGATCAAGTCGCACTTGCCACCATCACCATGGTGATCACCGAGCAGGGTGCCGACACTGCGGCGGTGGCGTTCGAGGTGCTGACCGGCATCGGCGCTGATGAGGACGAAGCGTGCCCGGGCGCGGTCGAATTCGAGGTCGGCCGCAACGGCACGATCGTGTGGTGTGTCGAGATCGAGAACCAAGGCGACGCGACCCTTGGCGACATCGAGCTCACCTCGCCTGGACTCGGCCTCCGCACCCGCGACTTCGAATGGCTGGACGGTCCATCGACCACGATCGAACCCGGGGAAATCGCTCGTGCGGTGA
The DNA here is from genome assembly GCA_039188975.1 of Actinomycetota bacterium. Taxonomy (GTDB): domain Bacteria; phylum Actinomycetota; class Acidimicrobiia; order Acidimicrobiales; family Aldehydirespiratoraceae; genus UBA11606. The sequence goes on along the minus strand of JBCCYT010000084.1, from coordinate 551 downwards.
TCGAACTCGAGGTCGAGGACAGCCGGATCCGGCGTCGCGACGCGCAGGGTGGCTTGCGGCTCGAGGTGTTCGTGGACGCCACGCCGACCGACGACCTGGACCGAGTGGTCACCCGCGACGCCAGTGCGCTGGTGTTGGTCGACAGCGAGGTCGACCTGCCGGGGTTCTTCGACAGCTTCGGGCGCGGGGTCAGCGTGCTCGCGCTGTTTGCCCAGGTGCTCCTGATCGCGATCGGCGCCCTGCTGCCGTTTGCGCTGGTCCTGGCCGGCATCGCGCTCATCGTCCGCTGGGGTCAGCGACGGCGGCCCGCCGCCGCTCACGCCGATCAGCCCGCAGGTGGAGAGGACGACGTCGAGAAGTAGCGGGCTTCAATCCCCGCGAGGACGGTTTCGAGCCCCTCAGCAAACGCTTCGGCCGGGCTGAGGGCAATCATCTCGGCGCGGAACGCGTTGACCCGCTCGAAGCCGTCCTCCTCGGGCGGGGTGAGCTCCCGGAGCACATCATCTTGTTGGACCAAGGTCCCGATCACCCAGTTGGCGACGACGCTGAAG
>JBCCYT010000083.1:0-18262 GCA_039188975.1 Actinomycetota bacterium | reverse complement strand
CGTTTCAACCGGCGCACCAAGGTCCAACGGCTTCCGATCGAGAACATTTCCCAGGCCTCGGCCGACCAACGATCGGGCCGCTGCGGTCGGCTCGGGCCCGGCGTCGCGATCCGGCTCTACGACGAAGACGGCTTCCTGAATCGCCCCGAATTCACCGAGCCCGAGGTCCAACGCACGAACCTGGCCTCAGTCGTGCTGCGCATGGCCTCGCTCGGGCTGGGTGACGCCGAGTCGTTCCCGTTTGTTGACCCACCCGAAGCCCGGGCGATCCGAGACGGGGTCACCCTCCTCGAAGAGCTCGACGCGATCGATCCTCGCCACGTCGGCACCGACCGGTGGCTCACCGAACTCGGCTCCGAACTGGCCGCCATTCCGATCGACCCGAAACTGGCCCGCATGTTGCTCGAGGCGCAGGACCACGGATGTGTCACCGAAGTCGCCATCATCGTCGCAGGCCTGTCGGTGCAAGACCCCCGCATCCGGCCGACCGGTGTCGGAAGCGGCGCCGCCGCCGAACGGGCAGCGCAGCTCCACGCCCGCTACACCGACGACAACTCCGACTTTCTCTCCTGGCTGCAGCTGTGGGCCCACATCAAAGCCGAACGCAACGAACGCAGCGGCAACGGGTTCCGAAAGATGTGCCGCGATGAGTACCTCCACTTCCTGCGCATCCGAGAATGGGAAGACGTCCACCGTCAACTGCGCGACATCGCCAAGGATCTCGGCCTCGGGTTCAATCAGGAGCCCGCCCCACCCGATGCCATCCATCAAGCCTTGCTCTCAGGGCTGCTCGCCCAAGTCGGCTTCTATGACAAGGAAGCGAAGCAGTACCGCGGCACCCGCAACGCCCGATTCGTCGTGGCCGGCGGCTCCGCGATCACGAAACGAACACCGGCATGGGTGATGGCTGCAGAGCTGGTCGAAACCAACCAGCTTCGGGCCCGAGTTGTCGCTCCATTGAACCCACAGTGGCTCGAACGCAGCGCATCGCACCTGTTGCGATGGGAGCACTCCGATCCCTGGTGGAACGAGGACCGCGGCGCCGCCATGTGTGACGAGCGGGCGTCGCTCTATGGCCTTCCGGTGGTGCCCAATCGGCAGGTCAATCTGCAACGCATCGACCCGCCGCTCGCTCGAGAACTGTTCATACGGCACGCCCTGGTCGAGAACCAGTGGCATGCTCAGCACGATTTCATCGTCCACAACCGATCGGTGCTCGCTGACATCGCTGCGATGGGTGACCGACTCCGTCGAGACATCGCCGTCGACGAACACACCTTGGAGCAGGCCTTCGATCGCCGGGTTCCCGAACACGTGGTCTCGGTTCGTCACTTCGAGAAGTGGTGGAAGGGTCATCGCCGCAACAACCCCGATGCGCTGCAACTCAGCAGCGATGAACTGCTGCATGGCTTCGACATCGGCGGTCTCGACGCGTGCCCTGACTCCTGGCCGTGGGGCGATCAGCACTTTCTGATCGACTACACGTTCGATCCCGCCGCACCGGACGACGGCATCACGATCGAGATCCCCCTCGATGTCCTCTCTCGGGTCGACCCGACGCCCTTCATCTGGCTTGTGCCATCCCTGCGGCGTGAGCTCGTGATCGAACTGCTCCGAACCCTCCCGAAGGCCGCCCGACGACCGCTGGTACCGATCCCTGAGACCGCCAGCGAGATCGCCTCGAATCTCGACCCCAGCGGTCCCCCGTTGCTCGACCAACTCGCAGCGGCCGCGAACGCTCGCGGGAGCGAGACGACGGCGCGGGCGTTTCGACCTTCGGAACTCGCGACGCATTTGCGTCCGCACTTCAGGATCATCGACGACGACGACGTTCTTGCCGAAGACGATGACCTCGGCGTTCTCAAGAGCCACTTCCTCGACGAGGCACGAGCACTGCTCAACGAAGGCGGTCATGCGCTCGAAGCGACCGGCAAAGCCACCTGGGCCTTCGGCACCCTTCCTCGCACCGTGGTCGCCGAGGGACTCGGACAAGCCGTCACCAGCTACCCGGCTGTCGTTGACGAGGGCGAGACCGTCGGTGTGCGGCTCTTCGCGACCGAGGACGAGCAGGCCGACGAGATGTGGCTCGGCACTCGTCGGCTGCTCTCGATCACGCGCCCGCCGTTGGGAAAGGTGCTTCGACCGCTGCTGTCCGACGATGTCAAGTTCGCGATCATCCGCAGCCCCTACGACGGACCTCAGGCGTGGTTCGAGGACTGTGTGACCGCTGCGCTCGACCAGGTCATCGTCGATGCCGGCGGGCCGGCCTGGAACGAGGCGAGCTTTGCCTCGCTCGCCGATCGAATGCGGGATGAGCTGCCCGGGCAGATCCGCACGATCGCCTGGACCGCCACCGAGGTGCTCGACGCTTCGGCGGAGCTCAGCCGTCGCCTCGGCACCATCGAAGCCGAAGCCCTCCTCCCGGCGGCCATCGACCTCGAAGCGCAGCGCGATCAGCTGGTCTACGACGGGTTCATCGCCGCCGTCGGGATCGACCGGCTCGCCGACGTTGCCCGCTACCTCAAGGCGGCGTTGTTCCGGCTCGATCGTTTGGCCGACACGACCGCCAAGGATCGTGATCGAATGCGGTCGGTCCATGCGCTCGAAGCCGAGCACGCGGCCCTCCTCGAAGAACGAGGCCTCACGGCCGACCTCGAAGAGCTGGCCTGGGATCTCCAAGAACTGCGGGTGAGCCTCTTCGCCCAGTCGATCGGTGCCAAGCGGCAGGTGAGCAGCAAGCGAATCCGCAGCGCGCTCGACGACATCCGCCGCTCCTGACATGGACCGAATCCACGATCACGAAGTCGACACGTCCGAGTCCGTCGTTCGGTCCCTGCTCGCCGAATACGGATCAGCCTGGCATGACCTCCCGATGCACCGGCTCGACTCGACCGGGACGACCAATGCGCTGTGGCGCATCGCAACTGGCGTCGACAAACCCGACGCCGTCGTGCGGCTCCCACGCCAACCGAGCTCAGCGTCAAGTACGCAGATGGAACACCGCCTCTTGCCGCGGCTGTCCTCGACCGCACTCGGCGCCATGGTGGCAACGCCAAACCTCATCCATGCAGGTGAACCGTGCGACCGCTTCCCGCTCCCATGGACCATCACCGAGTGGATCAGCGGCTCCGACGTGTGGAGCGAACGAATGACCGCCGCCGGCGATCACCGGCTTGCGGAGTCGCTCGCCGTCGCCGTCCAGACCATTCGTTCGCTCACCGACATGCCCGTCAGCGCACGGACGCACGGGCAACGGGGCGGGCCCTTTGCCGGTGTCGTCTTCCGACTTCAGGGGTGGCTCGACGACCCCACCTGGCAGGCCAAGGATCTGCTCGACGTCGCTGCAGTGCGCCGAATCGTCGATCAAGCCAACGAGGTTGGCGCCGAGCACGACGGCGCCGTCTTTGCCCACGGTGATCTCCTGCCTGGCAACCTCCTCGTCAACGCCCGAGGGAGGCTCTCGGCGATCATCGACTGGGGTGGCGCTGGACTCGGTGATCCGGCGGAGGACCTCGTACCTGCATGGTCGATTTTCGATGCAACGAGCCGGAGGCATTTCCGCGCCGCCATGGAGGTCGACGACGCAACGTGGACCAGAGCTCGAACCACGGCGCTGGAACAAGCGGTCGGTGGGGTGCTCTACTACCGACCCAAACGCCACCCGCTCGGCGACGTGATGGCCGAAACGCTCGACCGCATCCTCACCGACGGCTGAGCGGGGCATCGCGCCTGCCGTGCTCGAAGCCCTGGCTCAGAGCTCGATCCGCCCGTGTACTTCCCGCGTGAACCCGCAGGCGTCGACATAGAACGCCGCAAGCTCCTCGCCGAAGCCGACGTGAAGATGTTCGCAACCGGCCGCCTGCGCCTGATCGCGCGCCTCGTGCACCAAGCGAACCCCAACGCCGCCGCCTCGATGCCTGGCGTCGACCATCACATCCTCGAGAAAAGCGTGAACGAGACCATCCCACAACACGTTGACGAATCCAACGAATTCACCCTCCGCCCTCGCGACCACCCAACCAAGGCTGTGCCGGGCGACCTGGGCAACCCAGTCCCACTCCGACGCATCGAACACGCGGGTCTCGAATGCCGCGGCATGCAGCGCGTGGATTTCGTCGTTCGTGAACTCACCCCGCCAGATGATGTCGACCTCGGTCATCGTCCGTCGGTTCCAGGGTCGGCGCGAAACGGTGCTCGCCACCGCGGCGGCTCTGCTGATCCGGCGGTGACCCAATGCTCGACACCGCTGCAGATCTGCCCGTCAGCAACACGGTAAAACCCGGCGCACCAGAAGACGGTGGGTGGCTGCGTCACCTTGACCTGGACGGCAACCCGGTCATCGACGGCAAGCACCTCAACGACGTCGATCGTCCATCCTTCGGGGTAGGCCCGATTCATCGCCAGGAATCCTGCGCCCTCGAAGCGCTCGCCCGTCTCGGTGAAGTCGATGAGCACGTCCTCCGCCAACAACGAACCGGCACCGTCCCACTCGCGCGCCTGCATCCGTTCGAAGAACGATCGCACCACCGCCCCCGGACTCATCGCGCCGCCTCCACGGTGAGCCCTTCGAGTCCTTGGAGCCGTACGGCCATGGTCTCGCGCGCGGTCTTCCACGTCCAGAACGCGGGCCCTCGGCCCTCCAGACACGGACGCAGGGCCTCGACGAACGGCATCACCGCTGCCGGCCGGGCAATCACCAGTGCAGCCCGGCGAGTCTCGTACACGTCACCGGCGGGGCGATCGAAACACCCGACGCCGAAGAGGTCGTCGATAATGTCGTGCAGCTCACCGAGGTCGGCGGGTCCTCGCACCACCGCGCCCTCGGGCACGGCGTCGCCGCCGAAGCGAGCGTCGACCCCACCGGCTGCCAACCACGGCTCGGCCGGATCGACGCGACCGATCAACTCCCGATACGCACGCCGAACACCGCCGTCGTCGATCGGTGCGGAGTGCGACCTCATCGGCGGGCACCTCTCCACGAGGATCGGTGGGGCGGGATCGTGATCAAGCGGCCTTTTCGAGGATGTGGACACCGCACGCGGAGCCGAGCCCGATGACGTGCGCAAGGCCGACCTTGGCACCGTTGACCTGACGATCGCCAGCCTCGCCTCGCAAGTGCGTGGCCACTTCGTAGATGTTGGCGATCCCGGTCGCACCGATCGGGTGGCCCTTGGAGATCAGACCGCCCGACACGTTGACGGGGGTACGGCCGTCACGGAATGGTGCACCCGAGTCGATGAACGCACCTGCGCCGCCGCGCTCGCAGAGACCCAGGTTGTCGTAGTGGATCAGCTCGGCGGTCGCAAAGCAGTCGTGGAGCTCGACCAGATCGAGGTCGTCGGGACCGAGGCCGGCCGTCTCGTAGGCCTGTACAGCTGCGTTGCGAGTGAGGGTGTTGACGTCGGGCTGTACCTGCGCCGACGGGGTCCACGGGTCAGAGGTGAGCACCGACGCCGACACTTTCACCGCACGCTTCTGAACCTTCTTCGACATCGACTTGAGCCGCTCACCCGACACCAAGACGGCAGCCGCGGCACCATCGCCTGTCGGGCAACACATGAGCAATGTGTTCGGGTAGCTCATGACTGGGGCGCCCATGATTTCCTCGAGCGTGAACTCCTTTTGGTACTGCGCCAGCGGGTTCAGCGTCGAGTGCAGGTGGTTCTTGTACGCCACCTTCGCGAACTGCTCGAAACCCACCCCGTCGTGCTCGTATGCGTAGCCCATCCCGGCTTGGGCGAAGACCCCTGGCATACCCGCGGTCCCGAGGTAGCCGTCGGTGCCGGTGACAGCCCCATAACGACCGCTCGGCGCAAACACGTTGGCTTCCTTCTTGGCCCCTGCGCCGCCGAGCAGACCCATCTTGCCCATCTGCTCGACCCCGACCGCCAACCCCATGTCAGCCTCTCCAGCCTTGATGCTGAGATACACGGTGCGAAGCGCAGTTGCGCCGGTGGCGCACGCGTTCGACACGTTGTACGCCGGGATACCGGTCTGCCCGATCTGTTTCTGGATCTGTTGCGCCATTCCGGCCGAGGCCTGAAAGAGACAACCGGCAGCCAACACATCCATGTCCTGAATCGTGACCTTGCCGTCGTCCATCGCCGCGATCGCGCTCGTGGAAGCCAAGTCGACCGCATCCTGGTCGGGATAGCGGCCAAAGCGGGTCATGTGTGTGCCGAGCACCCACACCGAGTCGTCATCGATCTTGGGACCGGCCTTCTTTCGCTTCTTCTTGACCTTCCCGTCAGCGTTGGCCTTCGAATGGGCCTTCGGGTCAGCCTTGGCCTTCTTCGACTTTGCGTCGGCACGCTTCGACTTCGTCGGGGCCTTCTTCGACTTCGCTGCCATGGTGATGCCTCCTCAGGCCGGCTGATAGCCGAACGCAATCGCTTCGGTGCCCTCGTCATCGGTACCGATCGGATAGGTGGTGAGCTTGACCTTCATCCCGAGTTTCACGTGCTCGGGATCGGGCTCGCAGTTGACGACGTTCGATCGAACGCTCGTACCGTCCTCGGTCTCGACGATGGCCGAGATGTACGGCGCCGGGATACCGGGCGCGGCACGGTGCACGATCGTGAACGACGTGACCACCCCACGATTACGCACACGGGCATTCCTGAACTCGCGCGACCCGCACGCAGCACAGGCGACACGACGGTCAAAGAACCGAGCACCACATTGCACACACTGCTTGGCTTTGAGATAGGGGCGGGCACCGATGTGGAGATAGTCGACAAGCGGCACCTGCTTCGGCGCTGGTGGCTGGTCGGTCATGGCACTCCGTTCGTCGGCTGGCTTCTGCCACGGTACCGCGACCACCCAGTGCGGTCACCAATCGCCGCGGTGAACGACCTCGCGAAACGCCGGCCGCCGACGGCTCGCCGACATCGACGGACGGTCAGGCGCCGGATGACCGATGGCGATCGCACCGATGGCACGAAAGCCGTCCGGCACCCCGAACTCGTCACGAACCGCGCGTTCATGCTCGAAGAGTCCAAAGAGGAGCGCACCCAGGCCTTCATCTTCGACCGCAAGCAAGACGGTCATGGCGGCAGCGCCGCCATCGACCCACCAGTACGGCACCGACCAGGCATCTTGCGCCGTACCCAATCCGGTCGACGCCTTGTCGGGTTCCGCGTAGCGCCGGACGTACGCCCCCGGCTCCACCCACGGCACGATCAGCACAGGAGCATCGAGCAGCTGAGGCCACGGGAACGACGCTCGCTTCTCCGGGGCAAGGGTTGTGTGCCAGTAGCGCGCCACATCGTCGCCTTCAAGCACCAGGAACTGCAATGACTCGGTCTTGCCGGCTGACGGGCCCCGACGGGCCAGGTCGACAATCCGGTTGACGATCTCGGGATCGACCGAATCCGGGGTGAAGGCGCGCGTCATCTTGCGCCCCTTGACGAGGCGGTCGAAGTCGCTCACGAAGGCCTCCCGGCGACGCGACTCAGAGGAGTTTTTCGAGATCCTCGGCCATCGCCCAGCCGAACACGATCAACGCATCGCCATTGGCGGTGTCGAGATCGTCGAACTGGGCGGCAACATCGGCGTCGACCTTCTCCGGCTTGGAACTCTCGTGGTCGAGCACGACCGCCTGGCTGCCGTCGCCTCGCACGGTGAACGCCCGATCTTCGTATTTGGACGCGCCGATGCCGAAGCGCTTGGCCAAACGCCGGCCCCACGCTCGCTCCTCGCCGGACGCCTTGTGGTCAGGCCGGGGAACGATGTCGGAAAGACTCTTGTAGGCCTCAACCGCACCGGCGTCGTTCATCTGGGCGCCGACGAGGACGTCCTCGTCGGGGAACGCCAGCACCGAACGGCGAAGCTGATCGGTCATGATCGCTCGAAGCACCGTGTCGCGTTTGGTGTTGCGGCAAACATGGCCGGCTCCGATCAACACGCTCGGGGTACCACCGATGCGCTCGAGCGTGCAGAACGAAAAGCCGCGAACCTTGCCACCCTCGCTCGCGACGGTGCACAGGACCCATGCTTCGGCCTGCTTCGACAACATGCCGACCTCGAATGGGTTGGGCGAATCGGCGCACAAATCGGCCATTTCGGCCAATTCAGCGTCGCTCAGCGCCGTGCAGTCTTTGGTATCGACCTCGATTGCCATGCGGTTTTCCCCAGTTCCTCGCCCCATTACCGAGCCTCTAGTTTCTTGGGAACGGAACCGAATCGCAACCTGACAGCTCAGGAGCCGGGCCAACCTTCCGGAAGCGGCCGGAGCGGCAAATTGGCATCCACAGCGGCGGTCGCCACGCCGCCGCCGGTGGCGTGCACGATCGCAACGCCTGGCCCGACCGATTCGCACGCCACCTCGACGCCGACGCACTCGCCTCCGGGCGGGGTGAGCACGATCCACGTCGCCGGGTCGTCGCGCCAGTGGCGAGCGAGCAGCCAGGTTCGACGTTCGTACTCCGGGAACAACACAGGATGACCCAACGCAGTCGAGCAGCCGTAGGCAAGCGTTGACGCCGACGCCAACAGCGGCGCAACATCGACCTGATCTGCGGCGATGGCGCACACCTGGTCGAGATCATCGACGGACCAGATGCTGAGCGCCCGGTCGACCGCGAACGCATCTTCGTAGTCGCCGATCGAGTCGGTACCGACCCGAGCGACGGTGCTCAGGCCTGCCGCGACAGCCATGATCGCGGCCACCCGCCTCGTGTCGAGTCGGGCCGAAAGCAGCGGGCTGAACGCGGCGAGCGCAATGATCGCGATCGGTAGACCCATGAGGCCCCGAGCGATCGACACGATCTCCGAATTGGTCACCCACGCGCGAATCGACCCCTCCGACGCGAAGAACGCCGCGACACCACCAGCCACCCCGATCGCTGCCCCCCGGCTCGCCAGATCCCGCCGCCACGACGCCGCGACGAGAACAGCACCGACCACCACGAACGCACCGATGGCCTGCATTCGGTAGTCGATGAGGAACTCCGGCCCGTAGGTACGAAACGCGGCAGTGGGGTGATCGACATGCCAGTCGAGTGACTCAGTCGAGAAACCGGTGCTTGGAGCCGGGTGGAGGTCATATGCGGGGTTGGCCCCATGATGACGGGCGCGCAGTGCGTAGAGCGCAACCACCGGTACCACGCCGGCTGCGATGGCAGGGAGCGGCAGCGAGCGGCGGTCATGCCAAGCCATCCAGACCAGCGTCGGGCCCGCGATGATCGCCATCGACCAGTCGAACAACAGTGCCGTCCCGAACAACGCAACGACGAGGGCCCAGCGCTGTCGCTGCCGCTCGACACCCAACGCAACCGCGACGGCAACCGTCGCCAACGCCCGAGGGGCAGCCGTCGCCCAGAGCAGCGACGAGGCGGTGTACCGGGTGGCCAGAACGACCGGTACCAGCACCACAACGACCGCAAACCACGCCCCGAACCGGCGCCGAATCGCCCAGCCGAGTGTCAACCACTGCCCCACGAACAGCAACGCGAGCGACAGAACCATGGCGATGCGGGGCGAGAAGCCGAGCCAGATCAGCGGAGCGGCAGGGAACGCCTCCAACGACGACCCGTAGAACTGACCCGGGAAGTCGATCTGGTAGAGCCGACCGTGGGCGAGATCATCGGCTACGGCGGCCAACGCGGCGAGATCCTCGTGGGTGTACCGGAGCGGAAGCCGAGCCAGCAGCCACGACGTGTGGAGGATCAGCGCGGCCGCCGCACCGAACAGCCAGCGCGACTCGCCAGATCGGTCAGCTTCGACCAGTTCCTCAGACAAGGATGGCGTCGGGTCCAAAGGCGACTCGAAGTTCGGCGACCACGCCGTTCGCGCTGTCGACGGCGAAGTCATCGGGCAAGCGGAGGACCTGCCGTTCGCTCAGATGGAGCTCGACCGGCGCATCGCCTGGGTGGGCGCTCAGAATCGACTTGAGTTCGTCAATTCGTTCCGGTCGTTGGTTGTCATGGGACAGTCGCAGGCGAACCGGCGCGTTGTCGCTGAGATCTTCGACGACCTCGATGTCTTGCGCGAACAACTTGGGGAGGTCACCGTCGTTTTCGGTGCGACCGCGAAGCATCACGATCGCATCGTCTTGCAGCTTCGGGCCGTGCTCTTGCATCGTTCGGGGGAACACCATGACCTCAACTGATCCCTCGAGGTCTTCGAGTTCGAAGACGGCCATCAGATCGCCCTTGCGAGTCCACTTCCGTTGCAGGTTGGTGATGACGCCGCCGACCTTCACGATCGCACCATCGGGAAGATCCGCAAGACCAGCCACTCCCGTGTCGGCCTTGCGGCGGACCTGGGCTTCGAAGCCGAGCAGCGGGTGATCGGAGATGTACAGCCCGAGCATCTCTTTTTCGTTGGCCAACCGAGGCATCTTGTCGAATTCGACATCGGGCACGGTCGGGCGTTCGTCGAACGTGGGACCCTCGTCATCGAGCGAACCGAACAACGACATGACCCCCATGTCGTGCTCCTTGCGGCGCTGAACAGTGAGGTCGATGATCTGCTCGTAGACCTGAAGCAGACCCTTGCGGGGGTGACCCAGCGAGTCGAAGGCGCCACCCTTGATCAAGGACTCGATGGTGCGCTTGTTCAGCGCATCGAGCTCCACCCGCTCGACGAAGTCGACGAACGACTCGAACGGTCCGCCCTCGTTGCGAGCGGCGAGGATCTTCTCGACGATGCCCTCACCGACGTTTCGGATCGCAGACAGCCCGAACACGATGTTGCCGGGCTCGCCGCCTTTCGGATTGGTGCCTGACACGTAGGGCGCGCCGTCCCACCCATGGTTCGGCACCGGGGTGAAGTCGGATTCGGAGCGATTGATGTCGGGTACCTCGACCGTGATCCCCATCAGGCGACACTCGTTGAGGTAGACCGCAGCCGATTCGAGCTTGGTCTTCACCGAGGTGAGCAGGGCCGACAGATACTCGACCGGATGGTTCGCCTTCAGATAGGCGATTTGGTAGGCCACATAGCCGTAGCCGTACGAGTGCGACTTGTTGAAGGCGTAGTCGGCGAACTGGGCGATGATGTCGAACATCTCGACCGCGAGCGAGTGGTCATAGCCCTGGTCGACGACACCAGAGGTGAATTTCTCCCGCTCCTTCTCCATCGCCTCGCGGATCTTCTTGCCCATCGCCTTGCGGAGTGAGTCAGCCTCGGCAAGTGAGTAGCCCGCGAACTTCTGCGCCATTCGCATGACGCTCTCCTGATAGATCATCAGGCCGTAGGTGTCGCCGAGGAGCTCCTCGGCGTCGGGATGGATGTACTCGACCGGTTTGCGACCGTTCTTTCGGTCGGCGTAGTCGTTGTGCATGTTCGCGGCCATCGGCCCAGGCCGATACAGCGCGACGAGGGCGGCAACGTCGTCAAAGGAGTCGGGGGCGAGCGATCGGATCAGCGCACGCATGGGTGAGGACTCCAGCTGGAACACGCCGATCGTGTCGCCCCGCTTGAGCAGCTCGAATGTGGGTTGATCATCGAGCTCGACCGCGTCGATGTCGAGATCGATGCCCTTGGTCTCCCTGATCAGGGCGAGACAGTCGGAGATGACGTCGAGGTTGCGGAGCCCGAGGAAGTCCATCTTGAGCAGGCCGAGATCCTCGACGCCGTGCATCTCGTACTGGGTGACGACGGGCGCTTCCTCGATGGGCTTGCCCGACTCCGGCTTGCGCTGAATCGGGAGGTACTCGGTGAGCGGATCGTTGGTGATCACCACCGCGGCGGCGTGGATGCCATCTTGGCGCCGCAGACCTTCGAGGCCCTTGGCCACGTCGACCACCCGGGCCACGTCGGCGTCGGTGCTGACCATGTCGCGCAGCTCACCGGCGGACTTGTAGCCATCGATGTACTTCGGATGTTCCTCGAAGCAGTATTTGAGCGGGGTATCGCGACCCATGATCAGCGGCGGCATCGCCTTTGCGACCTTGTCGCCCACCGAATACGGGTAGCCGAGCACGCGGGCTGCATCGCGTACCGCAGCTCGGGCCTTGATCTGGCTGAACGTCACGATCTGGGCGACACAATCGCGCCCGTACATGTCGGCGGCGTAGCGGATCATGTTGTCGCGGTAGCGGGTGTCGAAGTCCATGTCGATGTCGGGCATCGACACGCGCGACGGGTTGAGGAACCGCTCGAACAGCAGGTCGTACTTGATCGGATCGAGGTCGGTGATCCAGAGGGTGTAGGCCACGGCACAACCGGCGGCCGAACCGCGGCCCGGACCGACCCGGATGTCGTTGTCGCGGGCGAAGCGAATGAGGTCCCACGTGATGAGGAAGTACGCCGAGAACCCCATGTTGTCGATCACGCCGAGCTCGTAGTCGAGTCGGTCGACGATCTCCTTGGAGAGGTTCTGCCCCCAGCGGCGATAGGCCCCTTCGTAGGTGAGATGGCGGAGGTACTCGGTGTCGGTCTCGAACCCGTCGGGCAGCGGGAACTCCGGAAGCTGCGGCTTGCCGAACTCGATCTCGACGTCGGCTCGCTCCGCGATCCAGAGGGTGTTGTCACATGCCTCAGGGATCTCCGCGAACAGCCGGCGCATCTCGCCCGCGGTCTTGATGTAGTGGCCATCGCCGTGAAACTTGAACCGGTCGGTGTCACTCAGCAACGAGCCGGTCTGCACGCACAGCAACGCGTCATGGGCTTCAGCGTCGTGTTGATGGGTGTAGTGCGAGTCGTTGGTGGCAAGGATCGGAGCTTGGATCTTCTTGGCGATCTCGAGCAGCTGCGGGTTCGTCGTGCGCTGCTCCGGGATGCCTTGGTCCTGCAGTTCGATGAAGAAGTTGTCGCGCCCGAAGATGTCTTGGAACCGGGCGGCATGTTGCAGTGCGGCGTCTTCTTGGCCCTGCATGAGCGACTGGAGAACATGCCCGCCAAGGCAGCCCGACGTGGCGATGATTCCCTCTGCGTACTGCTCCATCAGCTCGAAGTCGGCCCGCGGTTTGTAGTGGTAGCCCTCGAGGTAGGCCTTGGACGAGAGCTGGATCAGGTTCTGATAGCCGATGTTGTTCTCGGCCATGAGAATGGCGTGGTAGTAGAGCTTCTTTCCGCCACCGGTGTCGCCGCCAGAGTCGTCGGCCTTGCCCCGCCGACTAGGACGTTCGTGCCGACTCTCGTGGGCGAGGTAGATCTCGGTGCCGATGATCGGGTTGACGCCCTGGTCTTTGCAGCCTCGATAGAAGTCCAGAACGCCGTACATGTTGCCGTGGTCGGTGATCGCCATCGCGGGCTGGCCGTCGGCCGCCGCGGCCGCGATGGCTTCGTCGAGGCGCGAGGCGCCATCGAGCATCGAGTACTCGGTGTGCACATGCAGATGAGCGAACGAATCCGCCATGCGTGCCTCCTCGCGCAGCAACGAACGTGGTCGCCTGTGGACAGGCCTGTGGACCCTGTGTGGACAAATCACACAGCTGTGATTTCGAACCTACCCGGCCCTGCGAGCGTCGACAAGCGGGCCCGACAGGGGCGTCACAGATACGTGCCCGGGGGCGGCTCAGTTCCGTCGAACCCCGCTTCGGCACCGGTACCGAGCTCACCTCGCATCGACTGAAGTTGCTGTTGGGCCGCCATCTGCTGGGCGAACAGCATTGCCTGCATCCCCTGCACAAGACCTTCGAGCCACCCGACGAGTTGCGCTTTCGCGATCTGCAACTCGGCTCCCGACGGGGTTTCGTCGGCCGAGAACGGCAACGCCAACCGCCCGAGCTCGTCGCGAAGGTCGGGTGACAACGCCGCGCCCAGCTCGCTGACAGACGTGTCGTAGATGTCGCGAAGACGATCGCGGCTCGGTTCATCGAGCTCCATCGAGCGCAACTCTTCGAGCAGCTGCTTCATCATCGCGCCGATGCGCATGACCTTCGCCGGATGATCCACCGTCTCGTCGACGTCGTCATCCGCCGCCGGGTCGACAACCTCGACTTCGGTACTCGCAATCTCGGTGAGGGTCGGGTCGGGCTCAAAGCCTTCAGGGTGAGAAGACACGTCAGTCATGGGCTTTCGTCAGGTCGTGTAGGTGAGAAGAGGGACATGCATTTCAGCGGGGGTGAGCGAACCATGGCGACCGAGCAGCCACGACTGCGAACCCTCCACCGGATCGACGAAGTACCAGTCATCATGGGCGACCACCGCCACGTCGCCAAGGCGGCGTCGAGCTTGTTCCGTGACCGTCGGCCCGAACCAACCCTCGTCGATCGTCTGCTCTGCCGATCGGATCCACGCCCGGTTGCCGTGGAGCTCCTCGGCCGCCTCGAGCAGGGCTCGCTGATGCCCAGGCTCGGCGTGAAGCCACCGAAAGCGAGCCTCTCCGCTTTGGCGGTCAACATGCGCGAGCACCTCGGGCGCAAAGTCGGTTCGCCCGTTCGAACAGTCGACCTGCCCGTGGTCTGCGGTGATGATCAATGCGGCATCGCGAGGAAGATCCATCATCAACTCGCCAACCATCCGATCGACCGCGGCGAGTTCGGCTCGATAGTGCTCCCCGAAGGCGAACTCGTGAGCGATCTTGTCGATGCCGTCGTAGTAGGCGTACACGAAGGGCTCGCCCGCCGACACCGCCCGGCGGACCTCGACAGGAAGGGTGGGCAATGTCCGCCACCCCTGCTGGCGCGTCTCGGCGAGGTGAGCACGCGTGAAGCCCGTCTTGCGAAACGGCGCGTTCTGCACGACGACTGGCCGCTCCCCCATGAACGCGGGGACCGTCTGGAACTCCTCGGGGACAATGCGGTTGCGGGCGTCACCCTGAGGCGTCCGCCACGAGAGACAGTTCAACACGTCGCCGTCGACATCGATGCGGTACCCCACGACCCCGTGTTCACCGGGATGGGTCCCGGTTGCGATCGACGTCAAGGCGACACTCGTCGTCGACGGGGCGATCGTCGTGATCGGTCGCCCGGCAAGACTGACCAGCGTCGGCGCGACTCGTGCGTGCGCTTGCAGCTGATGCCAGCCCAAACCGTCGATCACCAACAGCACGATCGTTCGTGCATCGACCACCGACTCGGGCAGGAGGCTGTTGTTGCCAGTCGGGGCGAAAACCGCCGGAACGATGTCGCTCACACAGCCGTCGCCCCAGGCAGGCAAGGTCGGCGCAGCGTCGTTCACAACGTCGATGCTACTGAGCCCACCGGGTCTAGAGTCGGTGTATGCGTGTGTCGACGCGAGGGGATTACGCCGCACGAGCGTTGCTGTCGTTGACGCTTCACGGCGAATCGTCGCCGACTTCGGTCCGAGAGATCGCAGAACGAACGGTGCTTCCCCAGCCCTACCTCGAGCAGATTCTCCTGGCGCTCAAGGGGGCAGGACTGGTGCGTTCGAAACGCGGGGTTGGGGGAGGGTACGTGCTCGCTCGAGACCCACATCAGATCTCGCTCTCGGAGATCATTCGGGCGGTCGATGGTCCAATCACCGCCGGCGACTTCGGCGAACCCCACACCGATGGCGCATGCGACCACGAGGGACAGTGCGTCCTCTTGGCGATCTGGAGCGCAGCCGGCTCCCACATGCGTGACTTTCTCGAGAGTTACTCGCTCGCCGACATCGCCGGCATGGCGAGAGGCGAGGCGTCCTGGCCCACCGAGTAGGCCGCGCGGTTGGCTACCTCGTCGCCGGGCTCAGCGACACCGGGCGAGCACATCAGCCAGATCCGATGGCAGCGGCGCCTCGAACTCCATCGGCTGACCGGTTCGGGGATGGTCAAAGCGCAGCACAGTGGCGTGCAAGAACGGTCGCCCGGGATCGAGTCCTGGTCGACCACCGTCGTACTCGCGGTCGCCGACGACCGGGTGGCCGATGGCACGCAGGTGAACCCGGATCTGATGGGTTCGGCCCGTCTCGAGGCGGCACCGTACAAGCGAGGCCTGCACCGGTTCGTCGAACCGCCCCTCTACCGCATAGTGCGTGACGGCGGTCCGTCCCGCTTCGGTCACCGCCATCCGGGTCGGGTGACGGGCGGACCGGCCGATCGGCGCGTCGATCGTTCCGTGATCGGTTCCGAGGTGGCCCCACGCCAACGCGAGGTACACCCGCTCAGGCCGATGATTGGACAGTTGCTCGACCAACTCGACGTATGCGACGTCGTTGCGAGCCACGACCAAGAGACCTGACGTCCCCCGGTCGAGCCGGTGCACGATGCCAGGTCGATGCCGTTCACCAACGTCGAGCACCTCGGGATATCGATCCGCCAGGCCATTCACAAGGGTCGCATCGGGTTGCCCCGCACCAGGGTGCACAACGAGACCGGGTGGTTTGTCGACGACGATGACATCGTCGTCTTCGAAGACAACCGTGAAGGCAACGCTGGGATCGGGCTTGGGCGAGGGATCCTCGGGAGGTGGCATCGCGACGGTGACGACCACACCGGCATCGACGCGGCGCGACGCGCTGCGGACAACCGCCGCGTCGACCCGTACCCGGCCTTCATCGATGAGCGTCTTCGCTGCACTTCGGCTCACATCGGCGATCGCAGCCACGACCCGATCGACGCGATCACCATCGAATGCTTCGGGCAGCCTTTCCTCGATCAGCTGGTCGTCGGTGGCGTCCTCCATGGCGAGCGGGCTCGCCGCTCAGCGGCGACCCAGGCCACCGACCTTGTACTCGACTCGCTCCGCGGCCCAGGGAATCGCGCGCAACCGCTCCTGCGGAATCGCCAAGCCCGACACGACACAGATGCCGTAGGTACCGGCTGCGATCCGCTCGAGGGCTGCGTCGATTTGTTCGACCGCTGCACGCGCCTGGTTCGAAAGCGCGATGTCACGCTCGCGTTCGACCGCGAGCGTGTCGCCCTCGCCCGACTCTTCGTCGAACTGCACGTCACCGGGCTCTCGCCCCTCGATCAAGGCATCGGCCTCGGCGCGATAGGTCTCCTCGGAGTGCAGGTACTTCGCCCGTTCCTCGATCAACCGAGCCTTCATCTCGTCGACGAACTTCTTCCCAAACGGCGCCTTCACGGCGGCCTTCTTCGCTGCCTTCTTGGCCGGCGCAGCCTTCTTCGCCGCGGCCTTCTTCGCCGCGGCCTTCTTCGCCGCGGCCTTCTTCGCCGGCGCGGCCTTCTTCGCCGCCTTCTTGGCCGGCGCAGCCTTCTTCGCCGCGGCCTTCTTGGCCGGCGCAGCCTTCGCTGTCTTCTTGGCTGACTTCTTCGCTGCTTTCTTTGCAGTCGCCATCGCGATGTCCCTTCGCTCCCGCCCACCGTGGCTCCGCCGGGGGTCAAGGCGCGCAGTGTAGGGCGCAGATCCTCAGATCACGCGCATGGTACGACCGAGATCAACGACGCCGGTTGAACCAGCTCTTGTCCTGTTTGTCGTCGCCTGCGTCGAAGAACGCAGCGAGTGCGTCCTCCCCAAAATCGTCGCCCTCGTCAACCTGGACCGCATCGCGGAGCTGATCGAGGAAATCGTCGCCTGCCGTCGAGTCCTCAGGGACAAAGAGAAACTCTTCGGTCTTGGGTTGGGCATGTTGCATCGGCGCAGCCGACTCGGGATCGGGAGCCGTGGCGCCTGAGTCCGGCGTCTCGATGTCGGCGGCAGTGACCAGGAGCGGGGGCGCAGGGCTCGGCACGTCGGTTACTTCGCTCGGCTCGGCCAGCATCGCACCCCCCGATGACCGGTCGGGCCGAGACGGACCGGAGGGCTCGCTCGGTTGCCACATCTCCGCCGCCGGGGCGGTTACTGCGTCGGCGTCAGTGAGGTCGAGCATCGGGGCCGGTTCGGTGTCCGCACCATCGACCGATTCGGTGAGATCCACCGAGTCGGCGTGGTCGACCGGCTCTTCGGGGTCGATCGAGTTCGCAAGATCGGCCGACTCGTCGCGCGCCTCCCCGAGATCGATGTCAACGTCATCGGTACTCCACGACGGGTCGAAGAGCAGGGTTTCTCCAGCCAGCATTTCATCAGCCAGTGTTTCACCGGGCACGTCATCGGCCGGTGCCTCATCAGCCAGTGCCTCATCGGCCAGCATTTCACCGGCCGGTGTTTCTTCGGCGGGCGAGTCCTCGGCGGAGGTGATCGCATCGACACGATGACCCTCGTCTGACTCGGTCGGCTCGTCAGCGGCGTGAGCGGGTTCCGACCCCGGACCGGTTGCGGCCGTTGGTTCGCCGGGTGCCGGGGATGGCACCGGAGTCACCGTCGGGGCCCGGAAGGCATCCGGTGAATCGAGCAAATCGGTCAGCGCACTGACCGAGGCCGCAACCGCAAGCCGCGTCTCGGCCATGTGCAACTCGAGGAGGGTGATCTCATCGGCGAGCTCGGTCCGCCGGGTTTCGAGCCGGGCCAGCTCTTGAGCCCCCCGCTGG
>JBCCYT010000082.1:0-18380 GCA_039188975.1 Actinomycetota bacterium | reverse complement strand
CGGTATCGTTTCGTCTCCCGGGCCGTTAGCTCAGTTGGCTAGAGCGCTGCCTTCACACGGCAGAGGTCACTGGTTCAAGTCCAGTACGGCCCACCAACAAAACCCCAGGTCAGGCACCACAAACCCAGGCGGACGATCGCCAGGGTGTGGTTGCCGCCGGGGACTTTGTCCGCATCCTGTCCACGCGAGGACCGCGGAGAACGCACGAACACCGCTTGCTCGGGGGCAAGACGGTGAGCCGGCTGCCGCCCGGAGTGCGCCGCCGGGGCACCCGTTTCCAGGCCCGCTGGCGCAGCCAAGACGGCCATGAGCGGTCGGCGACCTTCGACACCCCCGACGACGCCGTTGCCCACCTCGTCGCCGTCAGACGCGGCGACTACAGCGACTCGCAGCGGACCGTCGCCGACTGGGTAGCCCGCTGGCGCGCCAACGCACAGGGACGCCCATCGACCCTGGCCCGTGACGACTCCTACCTTCGCAACCACTTCCTGCCGCACTTCGGTGCACGCCCCATCGCCGATATCCGCGCCTGGGAGCTGCAGGAGTGGATCACCGGCCTGGCGGGCCGGCTTGCCCCCGCGAGCGTGCACAAGGTCCACAGCGGGTCGTCGAAGGTGTTTGGCGCGGCCGTCCTCGCCGGCGACCTGCAATCGAACCCCGCACGCGAGGTCCAGCTTCCAGCCATCCCCGACACAGAGGCCCACTTCCTGACCCCCGTGGAGCTGGCCGCTCTGGACGAAGCCGTTGCGACCGCCTTCCCGAGCTGGGCCGAAGCGGTCCCGATGCTCGCGGATGCCGCCCTGCGAATCGGCGAGCTCGGCGGCCTCACCGTTCGCGACCTCGATCTCGGCCACGGCGCAGTTCACGTCCGTCAGACCCTCGTCGAGGTCCGCGGGACGGCGCACCTTGGCCCGCCCAAGAGCCGGCACGGCCGACGGGTCGTCCCGACACTTACCGCCAACACTTGCGCTCTCCTTGCGGCTCGAATCGACCGCCTGGGCCTTGCCGCCGACGATCCGCTGTTCGCCGGTCCTCAGGGAGGGCTCTTGCGCCCGTCGCTCTTTCGACGACGGGTCTTCAAACCGGCTGTGGAGCTGGCGGGCCTTCAGGGGAAGGTGACACCTCACACCCTTCGTCACACCGGTATCTCGATGTGGATCGCAGCCGGCGTCGTGGACGCGTTCAAGCTCGCCCGCTGGGCGGGTCACCGTGACCCGACGATGATCTACCGGATCTACGGCCATCTGATCCCCGAAGACACGACCGAGTTCCGCACGCGGCTGGCTGAGGTCCGTCACGCAGCGGACCCCTCAACGCTTCGCAGCCGAGGAAACGAGCGTGCGGCCAGCACCGAGCCCAGAACCTCCGTCTCAAACTCCGAACCGGTGCGTGGCAGCGAGTGCGAGTAAGTGCCCTCGATCAGACTCGGTGAGGTGTGACCTGCCCAATCCGCAGCGTCTAGCACCGAAGCGCCGGCAGCGAGCCACACCGAAATGGCGAAGTGCCGGAGATCGTGGGGGACGAGCGCGCTCGGCTCCCCGAACACCGCCTTTACGGCCGGGCGCCACACCCGCGCCCGGTAGTTGCCCGGGGCCAACACCCCGCCACCTGGAGCCGTGACGAGCATGTCCTCTGGTCGCTCGGGAAGCGACTCCGCCCATCGATCCCAAACGAACCCCGGCACCGCTTTCACGACGCGATCTCGAGTCGGAGTCTTCATCTTCTGGTCGATGACAACGGAGCCATCGTCCGCTCGACGGCGGGCCGAGTGCACGTGGACGGTTCGCAGGTCAAGGTCCACGTCGCTACGTCGAACGGCTGCGAGCTCCCCGATCGTGCAACCGACCCAGGCCCCAAGATCGACTGCGAAGGCAAACCGAGGATCGATCTCGTCTCGAAGCTCCACAACCTGCTCGATCGTCGGGAGATCGAGCTGCTTGCGACTCCGCGCCCCATCCACGGTGACGTGCGCACATGGGTCCTCTTCAACCCACCCCCGTACGAGTCCGAACTGGACGACCGCCGTGAGTACCCGAACAATCCGGAGTCGAGTCTTCGGCGACAGATCGCGATCCAAGTCGCGAGCCCATCCCTCAACTCGCACGCGGGACAGCTGTCGGAGCGGGACGTCTCCAAGGACCGGGAGGATGTGCGATCGCAGATGGCTCCACTCGGTGGCTCGGGTGGAGTGCGCATGGGATGCCGATCGCATCCAGAGTCGCGCTACCTCGCTGACCGAGAGGTTGCCTCCGACGTAGAGCGCATGACGCCCCGCTGCATTGAGTGCTGACTGGCAGTGGCTCTCAGCGAGTGCAGCGTCCCGAGTCGCGTGAGTCGTGCTCGTCTCCCTACCGCCCACACGCCACCGAAGCTGCCACCGCTCGCCTCGCTGGCGGAGCGACCCAAACGGAACATCGCCACTCATCGAAGAAACTCGTCCATAGTCATCGACTCCCAGTCAGGGACCAAGGGATCGTCGAAGCAGCGGCTCAAGTAGTCGTCCACCGAGCTGGCATCGACTAGCCACCTACCGGCGACCTTGCCGCCAGTCAGTTGTCGCTGATGGATGAGATTGGCAACGGTACGGACGGTGCAACGCAGGCGCTCCGCTACCTCCGCCGCAGTGAGCAGATCGGCGCCATCCGATGTCAATGATCGGGGAGCTTCAGGATTGGCCGGAGCAGTCAAGGGACTCCTGTCGTGTGACGCGCGGAGTCGTCACGGTCGAAGAACCTCGATCTGCCCCATCTAGGGTGCACCCCCGGAACCGGGGTGGATGCAGTTCGCACAGCCGATGCCCACGGGCTGCCCATCAAGGGCACGTCGCCGTATCGCAGCGGCTTAGGTTGTGGTTGGTTGTTTCCCGGAACATAGCGACGGGATTCGACTTGTGGTGGATCCGACGCCGATTTCCGTTGTCTTGTCCGGGGCAAGGACGCAACCGTCCTACGTTCGGCCGGTAGGCACTGTTGGTGGCGCGAACCCCTCAGCCGGGTGCCGCCTAAGCTCCGGTTGTGAGTGGGACCTACCCCAAATGGTGTTACTTCCCGACGAGGACAGCTCCTCCTGAGTGGGTGGCGCCCTTCGTCGAAGCTTTCGTCAGCGTTCGCTCGGAGATCGATACCGAGGTAGTCAGCGGCCTAACCAGCGACGACGTCTTGGCAGCGTTAAGGGAGCCTCTTGAGGCTCTCGGCTATGAGGTGGAGCGCGGAAAGCGCGCTGCCGAGAAGATTCGACGACCTGTGCTCTTTGGCGAACAGGGTGCGCCGCGTCTCACGTACGAGGTCGATGCTGTCCACGATGAGCTCGGCGTGGTCGTAGAGATCGAGGCCGGCCGCGGAGCCCGTGGCAATGCGGTGTATCGGGATCTCATTCGGGCCTCGCTAATCGTAGGAGCGCACTACCTCGTTGTGGGCGTGATGGTCTCGTACCGGCACCAGTCGGGTGGACGTGAGGTTGAGGTCCCGAGCTACGACGACACATTGACTCAGCTTGATGCCATCTACGCGAGTGGGCGACTGCAGCTTCCCTTCGACGGAGTGCTCCTGGTTGGGTACTAGGCGCCCCCGACGATCGGTTGCCGGAGCTACAGCCTCCAAGGGAACGTCTCGGCGACCGCCTTTTCCACAGCCGCGAACGCTGCCTCGCAGCGGTCAACGCTGCCTCCGAAGAGGCTCGGGATCGGCGTCGGGTCCATTCGTTCAAGTCTGCCGACGAGCCCCGCGAAAGCTCGTTCTGTCTGTCGAGTGTGGCTTCTCTGGAAGCGGCCCATGTAGTGGGGCAACCAAGGGCCGGTCTCTTCGTCGCGGTGCTGGTAGCCATCCCATGCGACTGCGGCGCGCAGAACCTCAAAGTCGTCAAACGCCTCGTCGTAGTCCTCGCGATCGGGCAACGCATGCCTCAGCGGACCGCGTAGGAACTCGCACATGACGAGGCTTGGCGCTGGGTCGCGGCCCCCTTGGTTCGAAAGCAGTCCCTGCAACCGGTCCCCTCCGACCTTCGCGCCTTCGTGCAGGTCTAGGTCAATCGCCTGCGCAACTGCTGTGGTGCCTGGGAAGACCGCCGCAAGGTTGGAGGCGTCTAGGCGATTCTGGAGGTCGATTCTCTCGCTGAGTGGGCTCATCGCCAGGGCCCGTTCGAGCAAGGTGCCGTTGCCCCGAGACAGCGAAGCAACTCCCATGGCATAGACGGTCGCCGCTAGTGGCCAGAGTCGAAGGTGCGCTGCCGACCGGGTCCATAACCCGTCCGATCGTCGAGTGCCGGCCCGGTGAAGCCGACCGAGAGCACGTTCGATGATGGCGGCGTGTCCCCCCTCGCCATAGGTGCCGATCAATGCGGCCACCAGGCAAAGCCGCGACGAAGCTTGGAGCGAACTGTGGCCGAGATCAGCGAGCGTTCGGAGGCTTGCGGCGTCATTCTCAAGGCCAGGGATCCCTTGCGGGAACAGCTCAGAATCTACGAGCGACTCTACGACCGCGGTGGTCTCCTCGGTAAAGATCTCATCGACCTCGAGGCTGTTGGTCGCCTGCGTAAGAGCTTGTTTCGTCCTTGCTGCGAGGACCTGGTCATCCAACGGGTGCTGACGTTCGAACTCTGCAAGTGCCGCTACCTTGTCATCGAGGTCGGCAAAGAAGCCGTCTGCGTCGTTGATCGCGATGGAGATTCCCTGCCTCGACGCGACGATCTGCCGGGCGCGATCCGACAATGCACCCCGTGCCGCGAAGTAGAACGGGTAACGGCGACTTCGGCTTGCTTCCATGGCAGCGGACAGCGCCGGATCCCAGTCGCCGGACCAGCCAGCTACGATCAAGCCATAGTCCTCGAACGTTCGCTCCAAGAGCCGGGTCATTTCTTCGGGGTATCCGGCGAGCTCAGCTTCAGTGACACGCATCGAGCTCGGGTCGAGGTAGTCGCCGTGGGGCTTGAGAACGACGACGCCCGCATGTTGGAGCGCAGGGGCGCCTTTCGCCTGAGCATCCGTTGCAACAACTAAAGGCTCGATGCCGACATCGGAGAGCGCCTGCTCCAGCAGCCTGTCGAAGTTGGTCGTGACGAACACCTTGACACTCCCACGTTTCGCAAGAGCTGCGAGTCTTCGGTGAGCTGTCGTGGGGGTTCGGTTCGCTTGGTCTGGCAGTGGCTCGATGTAGGTGCCAACCAGGGCTCGTCGGTCGCTAGGGGTTGGGGCGAGCCGTTCAATCAGCGTCGAGAAGCCGACCGGCTCTTCGTACTGTGCTTCGTACCAACCCTCCGGGTTTCCAGCAGCCTCCGCTCCCTCTGCGGCTGCAAGCCTCTCGACGAGGTTGAGCGTCATCCCCCAGCCGGTCGGGATGTCTGCTGCTCGGGATACGCCGGAACCTATTAGCACAGCGAAAACTCCGGGCTGGCTGTTGAGCGCAAAGGCCAGTCCGGTCGTCTCATCGATCGACATAGCGATGACGCTAGCTCTGCGCGCTGACAGGCGCGGTCGCTGATACCGGGGCGGGGTCGGTCGGCCCGAGGCTGCTCGACATGGCATTCTCCCCGCGTGGCGGATCCGGCCCGGGGCTTGAGTGGCTGGCTAGCACGAAACCGTTGCTCGGCCTTCACGATGCGTGAGCTTGGCCGCTACTAACGTGGCCGGATAGATCCTCGGCGGAAAGAGGCGGCATGGCAGGTCACAGGGTGACTCCCTACGAGTTCTTCGCTACCCAAAAATGGGCGCGGAAGGACAAAGACAAGCGGCTCCTACTCGGAGCGATGGGTGAAGATCCTCCGGCCGATCTGCTGGCGGTCCTGGAAGCGGGCCTCACATCAGCACCTTCCTCAAGATCCAGCGATGGCTCTAGGTCGACGAGTTGTGTGCACGTTGCGCGGAGTGGCGACCTGCTGGAGATGGTGTTCGCATGCGACATTTCGGGCGAGCGCGAGACGATCTTCGATGGGAGTCAGGAAGGCCGCCCGCACGTGTTCACCAAGGGCGAAGTGCATATCTCGCGGGTCTTCTCGGTGTGCCTTCTTTGGCGGCCGCCAGCCGGGACCGACGGCGTGCTGCTACTGCACAGTCCCTGGGGCAGAGGCGGAAGCAAGATCCACATCCTTAATCTCATGCAGCGAGCGGTGAACGCAGCCTCGCCCGACCCCAAGGCGAAGCTGCACGCTTTCCCGACGGTCCCACAGGCGGTGATGGAACGGCTACTCCGCCAAGCGAAGGCGAGCAGAATCACATACCTACGAGGTACGGGCGTGACGAGTGAGTTCGCAAAGGCATCCGGCAAGCAGACGGCTCGAGCCGAGATGGCACTTGTTGTGAAGGGCTCTGACACCATCCCGTTTCGGGATGCGCTCACTTCCGCGCTCACCGCGGAGCAGAACAAGCAGAAGTTCTTCACCGTCAGCGTCCGCGATGCAGACGGCAACTACCAAGACGAGCAGTTCGAGGATGTGGAGATAGCGATCCCCACCGGCAGCGGGCACACCACCTACTCGGTTAGGAACGACACGATGCCCAAGATGGGCTTCACTCTGGGCCTGAATTCCACCTACTTCGGGCTACCGGACGACGATCGCGACTCCTGGCCTCGGCTGTTGGCGGACGGCGCCCGCACGGAGCTGCGCCGCATCCTGCGCGACGTAGCCCCTGATTCGTGACCGTTGCCTAGCCGCCGTCACAGTCCGCAGTTAACGTGACTCGTAAGGAGGTCTGGCGCTGTGCGGATACGCGAAACTGAAGCTGGGGCGTTGGTTGCCGAGCACTGGAGAAGCCTGCCGCGACGTGCCCCATCCGAAGGAGCGATGCTGCCGCTACTGGTGTTTGCAGCCATTCCCGTAGTCGCTGGAGGGTTGCTTACTGCAGCGACGATGGACAACTCTGGCGTTGCAGGTGGGCTGATCGCAGGTGTGGCGGTGCTCGGTGGACTCCTCTTTCAAGTCCTTGCATGGATCGGTGGGAGGATCGCCTCGATTGCCGACCAGACGGACGCGAACGCTCCGAGCGACTACTCGCTTCGCTTGGTCCGCAAGCTTGATATCGCCCGGGCGAACATTGCGTATGCCTCGTTCGTCAGCATCTCGCTCGTTATCCTCCTCGCCGTCTCGGTGAGCCTTGACGATCGACCTGACTGGCTGCGGGTAGTCGTGTTTGGGGTTCTGTTCCACCTAGCGCTGACGCTTCTCTTGGTGGTCTTTCGAATCAACCGCATTGCGACAGACGACCGCATCAGCGCAATCACTGCACGGGCCCGGATCGCCGCGAAGCAGTGACGCGAATGCTGTCGCGGGCGGCATGAGTGAGTCGGCGGCGTCTGCGTCGATCAACCCAGCATGGTTCGTCGTAGCCGCACCCGGTCCGCCAGGGCCAACCAACTCCTAACCCCGTCGAAGTCCCGCGCTTCGAACTCGAGACGAGCGTCGGAATCCTCGATCCACTCCATCGCAGGCGCCGTGAACGTGCTTGTTGTGGCAGCGATCGCTCGCGTGCCCTTTTCAGCCTTCATCACCCCGTAGAGGCGCTGAACTACGTCGATTCCAACTCGATTCGAAGGCGCATATCGCTTGCACTCGATCAAGTAGCGGACGTGGGTGGGCCGATGTGCGACTGCGATCACATCTTTGCCTCCATCGCGCGACGGCCGCGTCAGCTCGACTTCGAACCCGTACAACTCGAAGACGCCTGCGATCGCTGCTTCGAACTCTCGCCAGTCCAGTGCTGGCAGTCTCGACGGCGACTCGTTGAGCTTCGCGATCAACTCGGCCGTCAGCTCGGGAATCGCTGGGCGGACATCGCCGACAGTGGCCTCCCCGTCGCCCGGGATGAATCGCAGGAACTCCGCAAACAGATGCTGAGGAAACGGTTCTCGGCGGCGCCTTCTGGAATACAGCAGGGAGGGGTTTGCCGTCAGGCGGCGCGTCTGAATCCCTGCAGCGACGATGTCTTGGAGGATGTCTGACGTGACGAACACACCCCGTTCGCGAGCAGCCCGGTCAGAGTAGACAGTCGCAACTCGTGCGAAGTGCTCGGCCTGCTCGTACTCGTCTGCCCATACGCACCTCGTACAGCGGCCGAGAGCGAACACCGCCGACTCGGCCCACCCTGGGATGCGCCGATCCTGCGCAAGCTCCCCAGCGAGAACCACAAGCCTGTCTCCGATTCCTAGAAGGGAGTCACCCCATCCGTTGTCGCAGGCCAATTCAAGCTGGTCGATCAAGCGGTTCACCTCACCCCAAGAGTCGCCTTGTGCCGAGCCGACGACTCGCGCCACCGCCCGGAGCGACACTGATAGAAGCGCATGATCGGGAAGGATCCTCAGGTGGCTCGACGGAATCACCAGGCCGTCCGTCGGAAGGCGATCGTGCGCGTGTACGCGATGGCGCTCGATGGCTGGAAGTTGCGCCGGTGAGGCGTCCAGCTCCTTGAATCGTGCGACCAATAGATGACGAAGGTCGGCGTGCTGAGCCCGTGCTAGCTCGCGCGCGGTCTCGGGTTGAAGCAACAGTGCTGCGTCAAGGGCGTTTCTGCAGACTCCCACGACCACACGGCTCGAGTCCCCAAGCATCGAACACGCTTCGAGTACGGCGCGTGCGAGGTACCGCATGGCTGTCCGCTCGAACACCAGGTCGTCCGGAGCGTGGTAGTCCACGTTTCCGATTCTGTGGAGCAGGTCAGAAACGGACCCAGGTGAGGCCTCGGCGCTGCGTGACGCAGCAAACACCTCGGCGTTCAGTGTGTGGTCGTCGTGGTCGGCAGGCTCAGCCCAGCGCCTGAGGGCGACTAGGGCGTCGCCCAGCCGACCTTCCAGCGCGGCAGCGTACTCGGCAAGGGCGGCGCGATCGCCAGAGAACTCCGGTGCCGTCGAGCCGTCGTCTGGCGGGGCCATCGTGGCCTCGGCGATGATGTTGACGTCGGCCGGTGTCTGCTGAAGGAGCTCCTTGGCCTCCGTCGCGAAAGCGGCCCAGACGGGTTCACTCCCGATCGGAGCGAGCCGGGCAAGCGCTCGCTCGCATGCGCGTCGCCCGAGCAACTGTCGCATCTCCGGGTAGAGCAACTGCGCGCTGCTTTCGTCCAGCTCAGATATGAGATCGCGCGAGACCTGGCTCGGTCTGCGGTCGCGTCGCCATCTGAGGATGTCTGTCGCAGCGATTGAGAGCTCCCCTGCGACATCGGAGACTGAGGAACTATCGACGAGCCGCAAGGCGATCTCGATCTGGACCTCCGAGTAAGACGGCATGCGACCGGAGGCTAGCCAGGTGGCGCATTGGCGTCTGTCAGCAACGCGGTCGTCGGCGATAGTCCTTCCTCGTCCACGTCCTGTCCACACGCAGACGGCCTGAGGTCGACGCGGGTGGCCAGAAGGTGCCAACCGGCAGCGGGTACCATGCGGTCAAAGCCGCAGGTCAGAGCCCTATTCGGCACCGAGCACAGACGGAGGCCGATGTGACGAGTCCTTTCTTCACACGGCAGAGGTCACTGGTTCGAATCCAGTACGGCCCACCACGTTTCCCCTGGTCAGCGACCTCTTCGGAGGTCGCTGTTTCTGGTGTGTGATGAGTACGGGCTCGATCAAGAGGGTAGAGATGCCGTCATCGCGTGCCTGGCGCAGTCGATGGATCGTGGTGGCGAGTTCGTTCGGCGGCGGGTGGCAGCGGGCGAGGCTTCCTTCATTGCGATGTGGGACTCAATGGGCGGTCAAGAGCGGTTCGATTGGCGCCGTCGATGGTGGAACACCATCAGCGGCCAATGCGTCGAAGCGCTCCGGTGAGCGGGCCCGCTCGAAGAGACACAAATGTGCGGCCCCGCCAGGTCACCCGTTGTGGTCGCGCGGTGACCTCTCTCTCGCATCGGCGAGCGTGGCGATGAGCGAGACGATGTCGGCCGCCATCTCGTCGCCGTCGAGTGACTCCGGCACGAAGGCCGCGCGGAGGAGCGGGATTGCCTGGGTCATGTCGGTGAGGACGTCGAGGTGCGGGTGGCTGTCGCCGAGGATACGAGCGATGGTGGTGCGGATGTGCGACACGTCGTAGGTGTCCTTGACCGCTGCTTCGATGCCGGTGTCGGCGCGCATTGCCGAGATGAGGCCAGGGACGAGATCGGGCTTTTGTTCAGCGGAGCGACAACGGTCGCTGACAAGCGTCCGCAAGTCGTCCAATGGGTCGCCGGAGACCGGCGGCTGCGCGGTGGGCATGTGGCGGATCGCCTCGGCCAGCAGTGCTTCTTTGGTTGGCCACCGCCGGTAGATCGCACCCTTGCCCGTACCTGCGCGGGTGGCGACGTCTTGGGTGGTGAATCGATCGAAGCCGACCTCGAGGAGCAGATCGGCTGCGGCGGTCAAGATCGCATCGGTTCGCTGTTCGTCTCGCTTGCGGCCGGTGGTGTTGGCCGGTCGCCGTGCGGCTTCGGGAGGCATGCGTTCACCATAGTGGAACCCTTGCGTACCGGAACTGACCGGTCTAGAGTAACGGAACTGACCAGTTCCATAATTGAGGACCCACCGTGCTCGACATCAAAGCAACGACCCGTATCAAACAGCCGATCGAGGAGGTCTGGCGCTTCGTTGTCGACGAGTTCGCCAACGGTCACGAGTGGGCGTATGGCACCTCGATGTGCCGAGCGGGCACCGCAGACGACACCTTTGACCGGGTCTGTCACACCGAGACCGGTGAGCTTCGTGACACGATCACGCGCATCGACGACACCAACCATGTGCTCGAGTTCTCGGTCGACGGTCTGCCATTCTTTGTCCGCTCAGTCGTCGCTACCTGGTCGCTCGTCGCGATCTCCGACACCGAGACAGACATCACCATCGGGCCCCGGATCGAGACGATGCCGGTGATCGGTACCGTCCTGCAGATCCCGATGAAGCGAGCGCTCGAGAAGCTGTACCCAGAGCTCCTCGACGACCTCTCCACGTTCGTCGAAACCGGCATGCCGTCGCAGCGCAAACAGCGAGAGCTCGCGGCTCGAGGCTGACACCTTGATCTGAGGCAGGATGCAGGGATGCGATCGTCTCGAACCGTGCACGTCGTCAGCTGCCACGCCGAAGGCGAAGTCGGCGATGTGATCGTCGGCGGAGTGGCGCCACCGCCCGGCGACACCGTGTGGGAGCAGTCTCGGTGGATCGCCGAAGATCAGACGCTGCGCGACTTCATGCTGAACGAGCCTCGGGGTGGCGTGTTCCGCCACGTCAACCTGCTGGTGCCGCCCACCGATCCAACCGCCGACATGGGGTGGATCGTCATGGAACCCGAAGACACCCCACCGATGTCGGGCAGCAACAGCATGTGTGTCGCGACCGTGTTGCTCGAAACCGGGATCGTGCCGATGACCGAACCCGAGACGGTGGTTCGGGTCGAAGCGCCAGCCGGTCTCGTCGAAATCACCGCTCGTTGCGAAGACGGCAAGGTCCTGTCGGTCGCAACACGGAACGTGCCTTCGTTCGTGACCGCGCTCGACGCGCCGCTCGAGGTCGACGGCCTCGGCACCATCGCGGTCGATGTCGCCTTCGGTGGGGACAGTTTCGTCCTCGTCGACGCCGGCACGCTCGGGTTCGACATCGCGCCGCACGAGGCACGAGACATCGCCGAACTCGGCATCGCCATCACCAACGCCGCAAACGAACAGATCGGCTTCGTGCACCCCGAGCTGGACGGGTGGCGTCACATCTCGTTCTGTCAGATGACCAAGCCGGTCACCCACGACGATGACGTCGCCGAGGGGTTGAATGCCGTCGTCATCCAGCCGGGCAAGCTCGACCGTTCCCCGTGCGGGACCGGGTGTTCGGCGCGGATGGCCGTGCTCCACGCTCGCGATGAGTTGGCTGTGGGCGATGCGTTCGTCGGTCGGTCGATCATCGGTTCGCGCTTCGATTGTCGCGTCGAAGCGGTGACAACCGTTGGTGACCTTCCCGCCATCGTGCCGTCGGTTGCGGGTCGAGCCTGGATCACCGGCACCCATCAACACCTGCTCGACCCAACCGACCCGTGGCCGGGCGGCTACAAGCTCAGCGACACATGGCCGATGCTGGGCCGTTGACCTCCCTGCCGGGTGAGCCTCGATCAGTTGCAGGCCGCCGGGAACGGCGACGTGGGATTCCCCACCGCGCAGACGTTGGCGAGATCGAAGCGAGCGATCGTCGACGTCGAGTCTCGGCTCTCGAAGAGATCGACAAACGAGCGCGCATTGCACGCTGTCGCCGCCGCTTCGATGAGAACACCACTGGGGTCGAACGTGAGGTACGCCGTGCGAGCCCCCCGCGTGGCCAGCGCATGAAAACCCTGCCCCTCACCGTCGGACGACACAATGATGCCCCGCTCGAGCCGGTAGCCGTCGGAGGTGAGCGAATCAGCCACATCCTCGAGCACCTCGAGTTCGGCGCTGAGCTCTTCGGCTGAGGACGCTGGGAACGGGGTCGCCGGCACCGAGCGCCAGACCTGGCTCCACGCAGATGCGCCGTTGACGCAGTTTCGATCCGAGGTCTCGACCCGGATTCCGGTTGAGCCATCGAACGTGCTTGCGGGAAGTGCGTCGAGCATGTTGGTGACGACGGAGCGCGCCGCCCAGCGGTTGTTGCTCGTGAGCCGGTAACCGCCCCATGCGCCGAGGACTGCGACGAGAAGCAGGCCGAGCACCACCCGTCGTTTCGTGCGGGTCCCGAAGCCTCCGCCCATTGCAATCGAGAGCGCCAGCAAGCCAGTCACGACGGTCAACACAATCGCAACGACAAGCCACACCCCCCACGCTGGCCATGAGCTGGTGCTGCCGCCGATCATGTCTTTCTCATCGTGCCTCTGGCCGCCAAACCTGAGGATGTGAAGGGACGATGGCGCATCTCCAGCATCTTGCTTGAAACGCGAGACACGTGCCTGCATACTCGCGTTCAGTACCCGGTGGCGGACTGGGTTCAGCTCTGGGGGGAGCATCGTGAAGAAGAAGATCGCTTCATCGCTGGTTGCGACGAGCGTGGCCTGGACCTCGCTCGCCGTCGCGCCGACGGCGGCTGCTCCCGTGGTCCCGGCGCAGGCAGGCGAACCGTCCTGCAACGGACGGCCGGCCACGATCGTCGGAACGTCGTCACGCGATGTCCTGTGGGGCACCCCCGACGCAGATGTCATCGTCGCGCTTGGCGGCAACGACCTGGTCTTCGCTCGCGGAGGCGACGATGTCGTGTGCGGTGGTGACGGAAACGATCGCATCTACGGCGATGCCGGGGCTGACACGCTCGATGGTGGCGACGGGCGAGATGTGCTCGTCGGTGGGCGAGACGCCGACGAACTCCACGGCGGTCCTGGCCACGACACGCTCCGAGGTGGCAGCGGTGACGACACCGGTGATGGCGGCCCCGGAAACGACTACATGACTGGCGGCGCCGGAGCGGACGTCCTCAACGGCGATGATGGCATCGACCGGATTTACGGCGCTCGAGGTGACGACACCATCACCGGTGGTTCCGGAAATGACCGGCTCTTCGGCGATGCCGGAGATGACCTTCTCGATGGCGGTGACGGCAACGATCGGATGTACGGAGGTCTCGGCGCGGACGCGATCGACGGGTCCACCGGTGTCGACAGAGCGAACGGCGGTGCGCAATCAGACACCTGCGACGACGCCGAGCAGACGGTGCGTTGCGAAGTCGTGACATTCGACGGAGACCCCGACGACGCGGATCTCGACGGCGACGGCATTCCCGATTCTGAAGATCCCGATATCGACGGCGACGGCATTCCCAACGACCAGGACCCGACGCCCACGACCCCGGAGCCGGGGCTCCCGCCGCTGCCCGACGACATCGATGTGGCCGAAACCCTTCCCCTCGATCCCATCACCGATGAAACCAGCATTCTCGTGGCGGTCGATACGGGATCGCCCGACACACAGCTGATCGTGCGGGGCCACAACATCTTCACCTTTGACTTCATCGCGCAACCGGTCGACGTCGGGGCCGCCGTGCAACCCTTTGTCGTATCGGAGGTGTTCGATTTCGTCCAAGACGCTCGATCCCCCGACTTTGCGGCGGCAACGCTCCGCATGGCCTACGACCCAGCGTTGCTCCCCTCGGGTGATACGTCCCAACTCCGAGTTTGGACGTTCGACGTCGCTGCGGACCGATGGACCATCGTGCCCGGAGAGCAATACGTCGACGTGGAACGAACGAGCGTGTACGCGACGCTCGACCACTTCAGCTGTTACGCCGTGCTCAACGCAGCCGTCGATGCAGACATCCTCGGTGAGCTGGCCCGATGCGACGTTCCCGACGTCCAGTTCTCCACC
Organism: Actinomycetota bacterium; assembly: GCA_039188975.1. GTDB lineage: Bacteria > Actinomycetota > Acidimicrobiia > Acidimicrobiales > Aldehydirespiratoraceae > UBA11606. The sequence continues at coordinate 4,138 of JBCCYT010000082.1, read as the reverse complement.
AACCTCTTGTCGATCCCCAACAGCGGTTTACCGTCCTCGGTGCTCTTCCAGCCGGCGGCGGCCGGAGCAGACCCCGTCGTCACGGAACGACTCGTTGTCGGACGCAACGCCGATGGGCCGCAGCTGGGCACGGTCACCTTCACCGACACGGTGTCGTTCAGCCCGACGGGCGACCTCGACACAACGACATGCGGGGCCGCATGCACCCTGTTCCAAGCCGAATTCTCGACCGCCACCGCCCAACGGGAAGCAATCGCACTCGCGGTGGAAAGCCAATCGGTCTTCACCCAGGACTTCGCCGGAACGTTGGATGGAGACGCGGTGAGGGACCGGTTGGTAGATGAATGTCTCGACGGGCTGCGCAGCGATCGAGCGCGTGTCAACGCCATGGTTCGACAAGACTGTGTGCGCTTCGTCGACAGCGTGCAAAAAGAACGCAAGCCGTATCTCGAATGGGACAGCTTTGGCCTCGGCCCGGCCGACATCGATCCCGACAACGGCGCCGAGTCGGAGCTGCGATTCGCCGACGACTTCACCCCCGCAACGCTCGACCTCTTCGTCGACGTGCTGATGGCCGACGACATGGCCGTGTTTGCATCCGGCGGCGCAATGCGGATGTTCGGCGTCGATCGCCCCGGTACTCGGATCCCGCTGTTCCCCGACAACGCAGGAACCACGACGTACTCCGCCGCTGCGCTCGAAGACAGCCTTGCCTTCCGATCATTCGTGAAGGCGCTGATCGAGAACGATGCCTTCATCACCGATCGCCTGGGTGACTACTACGACATCGGTCAGCTCCTCGACCTCCAGGCACCGATGCCGGCCGCCATTGCGGATGGGCAAGCCTGGCTCGCCGACAACACGCAACTCTTCTTCGATCAAGACCCTGCCTACCAGTGGGCTCGCGCCCATGATCGCCCGGGCCCCTCGCGGTTCGAGGTCCATGCCAATCCCGCAGCAATCGTGCAGGACAACTACCTGCTCACGATGGCGACGCGAATGCATGCGTTCGACGGCGACCCAGCGTTCGCGGCGGAACTCCTCCTCAGCTTCGGTTCGGTGACCGACACCAGCTTGCGAGGAGCGAGCCAAAATGGCATCGATCTACGTCGCTTCACCGGATTCGAGCGCCAGCTCGCCAGCTTGTTCGAAGACGCAATCGCCACCGTCTCTCCATCCGACCGCACGACGCAGCACGAGATGGTCTTCCGTCTTCCCGAGACCTACGCCGGCATTCGCAACCAGCTCATCACCGGGGTGTACACGGAGTACGCAGATGCGATCTCGGCGTGGGCCGACGGAACCGAAAGCCCGACCAACCAGCTTCCCGTCACGTGGGGACACATCGCGTCGTACGCGTCGGCCGGTATCGGTGGACCCATCCGCGGCGACTTCAACGCACTCGCCGACGCCGCCAACGACCTCGGTCTCGGTTCTGAGCATGTCCTTCGCCAGGCGTCGGCCGACGGCAACCAGTGGATCTTCGGCGATGCGCTGCGCCACTACGCCACACTGCTCGAGCTCATCGAAGCCAACCCCAACCCGAGCGTCGCTCAATGGGAGGCCTACCTCAACAACCCGTCGAACTTCCGGGCTCGCGACCGTCGAGCCCAGGAGGCCATGATTGCGCTGATCGGCTCTCGCTACGCCGACGACGACCTCGCGGAGCGGCAGCGTCTGATGTTCCTCGCCACCGCCGCCTTCGGCGACGTCGAGCAGGCCGGTGCCCAGTGGTTCCTGCGCCAGATCGAAGACGACGTCTTCGGCCCGAATGAGGTGGCGGTCGTGTTCTTCGACGCGCAGATGGGTGCTCGGGAGCTCAACGTTGATCAACCGATTCCTGAGATCTACAACTTCGACGCCGGCGCGCCCTCGACGCTGAACAACAGCCCGCAGTACGTACCCGACGGCGCACGTGCTGCGAACTTCCAGTCTGACTTCTGGACGACTGATTTTGTGTGCTGGAGCAGCGACCCGGCCGCTGGACCGTGCAACGACCCGGCGGTCCCCGGTGTCGACCGGAATGCGATCTATGACTCGACGGTCGACTTCCAGTTCGACGGCGGCGACCGGCTGACCACCATCGACGTCAACCTCCGGACCGGATTCGACCCGTCGGTTGACTTCGTCAGTTGGCGAGAACCTGCCTCCTACAGCCCACGTGTTTCCACCTGGCGCACGGGCGGCAGCCAACCCCTGAACATCGCGTTGTGCACCGACCTCGTCCCCTGTTCCTACATCGATTCCGATGCGGAGTTGTGGGCCGACTTCCCCGACCGCATGTGGTTCCTGGTCAATCTGTTCCGCGCCACGATCGTCGACCCGAACCTGCGGCAGGAACCACGCGATTTCAACGGGTTGGCCCACGGTTTCGGCAATCGCAAGGTCCTCACCGGTGACGACGCCGACTGGGACCTCGACCGACACTGGAACGCTGCCGCCATTGCCCAGCTGTCGGTGGAAACGTTCGACAACGGCGGCCCGCAGGTGGTGCCCCCGGACCCGGGTGACCCCTCACTCGCGATCGCTGCGTCCACCTCCGAGATCGCCCCCGTTCCCGGGCTCGGCTATCCGCTCGACCTCACCATCTCCAACGATGGTCCCGGCCCGGCCGACGACGTCATCGTGACGTTCTCCTGGCCGGATGAATTGGCACCGCCGTCATCGGTTGGCCTCGACGCCCGCTGTGCCAACAGCGGCGCCGAGACCACCTGCGAGATCGGCAACCTCGACGCGGATGGTGTGACCGACCTGCTCCTGGAACCGTTCGCAACCACCGCACTGCTCACCGGCGGAGCAACCGTCGAGGTCCAGATCACGGAGTTCCGGGGCAACGACGTCACGCAAACCCTCGCCTTCGACAGTGTGTTCGAAAACGACGATGTCGACGGTGACACGATTGCCAACCGGATCGACAACTGTGTGCTCGTCTCAAACGCGACGTTCTTCGCCGGAGGTTTGGCAATACCGGGCCCCGACAGTGACAGCGATGGCACTGGCGACGCGTGCGATCTCCGACAGGCGCGGTGGTTCGACGGGCAAGAAACGAGACTCACCGGCGCCGTGTCCGTCGGCGACGTCGTCATCGGCACGACGATCGATTCGAGTTTCGTCGTCATCGAGTACGGCAGCGATGGGCAGCCAGCCATCCAGAGGTTCGGCTCGACCCCCTTGATTCTCGTCGAGCCGGGCGACCAGTACGCCGTCGGTGCGGCCGGGACCGAGATCCACATTCTTGACCTCATTTCGGGTGGTGTGACCGTGCTCGACGCTGGTGGGGAGGTCCACGCGGTCGACGCGGACGGGACCTATGTCGCCGTCGCCACCGACACGGGCATCACCACCATCGCCCGCAGTGGCAGCGGCTGGGCGATCACCGATATCGACGCCGTCGGGGCGATCGGCGATGACATCGACATTGCGATCGTGGGCGATCGGGCGGTCTTTGCTCACACCTCGCCGACTCCACCACCGCTCGGGAACAACCCGAACATCTCGAGCCGTCGGCTCGGATCGGTCGATCTCGACGGGGTCGAACCGACAATGCTCGCGATCGGTGATCTGGAAAGCCCGGTCCTGGCGGTCGAATCGGCCGGCGGGTCGGTCTTCGTCTTGTCCCGTGACGAGGCGCCCGCCGAGGTCGTCGACGCCCGTGCCCAGACACAGGCCTTCGTCGTGCCGGCCATCGAGGGCTCACCGATCGAGATTGCGGCAGCCACATCGATGATCGGCGTCGACGGGGTGCCACGATTGGTTGTGCTCGACGAGTCGGGCGGCCTGTCGTGGACCGCAGCGGCGGCTGGCGCCCCCGGATTCGTTCAGTTCCGAGCGCTCGGAAGCGTCGGTGTCGGGCCGGTTGCGCCCGGCGGCGTGTCGGTCTCGGGCAGTCTCGACCGTGTGGTCGTCGCGCTGCCGAGCAGCGACGCTGAGATTCTCGGTCGAGTGCTCGTTCCCGAGACGGGGTACGAAGCTGGCGACCTCGACGCCGACGGCATCCTCAACGGTCTCGACAACTGCCCGGCCATCGCCAACCCCGACCAGACAGACACGAACGACGATGGGCGAGGCGACGTGTGTGTTGCATCTCGCCAGCTCGACGTCCGAACGATCATCAACCCTGACCCGCTCGTACCGGGTG
>JBCCYT010000081.1:0-18552 GCA_039188975.1 Actinomycetota bacterium | reverse complement strand
TCACCGCCTGCTCGGACGAACCAGATGATTGCACGGGGAGCCACCAGCCGCGATCGGGGGAGAACGACCCGCCCACACTAGCCCGCGAGTCACGTGCCCAATAGGGCCGTCCGGCCCATGTTCCCGGATGGCATCGTCTTGTCGACACCATCCGGGGATGGGCGTGGTTCAGGCCATCCCGGTGCTCCAGACCACCACCTCGGTCGATCCTGCGGCACCGGTGACGCTCACGGCCTGGTCGAGGAGTCGCAGGGCGTCTCCTTCGCCGAGCACGACTGGCTCGCCGTCGACCTCTGTCGTGACGGCCCCTCGCGCGACGTAGACATGCGTGGCTGGTGCGCGTTCGATGTCGACGGTGGCGCCGTTGGCCGGTCGAGCGACGGCCATGATTGCGGCGGCCTGATGCAGCGTCACGGCACCCTCGTGGCCCTGGCCGGAGGCAACGACGACCAACTCACCGGAGTCGAGCCGATCACTGACGTCGAGCTCCTCGTAGCCGGGCGCAATACCGGCCGTGTCAGGCGGCACCCACATCTGCAGGAAGTGCACCGGCTCGGTCGAGCTTCCGTTCATCTCGGAGTGCTGGATACCGGTGCCCGCCGACATTCGCTGGATCAAGCCCGGCCGGATCACCCCGTGGTTCCCCTCTGAGTCTCGGTGCTCGAGCGTGCCGTCGAGCACCCACGACACGATTTCCATGTCTCGGTGGCCGTGGGTGCCGAAGCCTTTCCCCGGGAGCACGCGATCGTCGTTGGCGACGATCAGCAAGCCGTGGCCGGTGTTGGACGGGTCGTGATGACCGCCGAAGCTGAAGCTGTGATAGCTCTCGAGCCAACCCATGTTGGTCTCGAAGCGCTGGTTGCTGCGAACGATGGTGGCGGACATGTCAGGCCGCCGGTACCAGCTGGATCTCGAGTTCGATGGCGACCTTGTCGCTGATCAACATGCCATCCATGCCGAGTGGCGCGTTGAAGTCGATGCCGAAGTCACTTCGCTTGATGGTGCCGGAAGCCGAGAAACCGGCCCGGGTCATCTCATAGCCGTCGATGGCAACACCGTGGAACTCGACGTCGAGTTCCACGGACTTGGTGATTCCATTGATCGTGAGGTCTCCGACGAGCGTGTCTGCCCCTGCCTCGGTCGAAACGAACACCATCTGGGGGTGGGTTTCCGCATTGAAGAAATCGCCACTCGTGAGATGGCCATCACGATCGGCGTTGTTCGTGTCGACGGAACTCAGGTCGATGGTGGCGCTGACGGACGCTGAGCTCAGGTCGGTTCCGATCGTTGCTGATCCGGAGAACGTGTTGAAGCGGCCGCGAACCTTCGACATGCCGAGGTGGCGAACCGTGAAGCCGACCTCGCTGTGCATCGGCTCGATCGCCCAGGTTCCCGCGGTCAGGGTGGGGGATTCGGTGGTGGTCATGGAGGATTTCCTTTCCTGAAGTATTTCAATCTTAAACTACTTGCGGAGGCTTTTATTTCAACCCTGAAATAATTCCTCCTGCCCGGCACGCCGTCACCGCCTCGGACCTGCGCGAAGCTGGCCACGTGAGGATCGACCCACGCACCGTTCCGACACGAGTGCTCCGCAATGGCATAGAGATCCCGGCAATCGGACTCGGCACGTTCGGCTCCGACCACATCGACGCCACCGACGTGGCGCGGGCCGTCGACCACGCAATCGCCGTTGGCTACCGCCACATCGATGCAGCGTCGGTGTACGGAAACGAACCCGAGATCGGGGACGTGCTCGCACGGCACATTCGCTCAGGCGTCCCGCGTGAGGATCTCTGGATCAGTTCGAAGCTCTGGAACGATGCCCACGACCCGGCCCGGGTCGGTCGAGCCTGCGAGCGATCGCTCAACGACCTCGGGCTCGACCACCTCGACGCCTACCTCGTCCACTGGCCGTTCTCGAACCACCATCCAGTTGGTGCCACGGTCGATGACCGCCATGCGAACGCGCGATCGTTTTCCGCCGAGCGGTACCTCGAGACCTGGAACGCGATGGAGACACTCGTCGACCGAGGGCTCGTTCGCGTCATCGGCACCTCCAACATGACCCAACCGAAACTCGAGGCCGTTCTCGGTGACATGCGGATCCAACCCGCCGTCAACCAACTGGAACTCCACCCGCACCACCAACAACCGGCGCTCGCTGCGTATCTCCGAACGAAGCACATCGTGCCGATCGGCTTCTGCCCGATCGGGTCACCAGCCCGCCCCGAGCGAGACCGCACTCCCGACGACACCTCCCCCACCACCGACCCAACGATCACTCGAATCGCCGCCCGCTACGGTCTCCACCCCGCAACCCTCTGCGTTGCCTGGGCGTGCCAGCGTGGCCACATCCCGATTCCGTTCTCCACGACACCAGCCAACATCGAAGCGAACTTGCACGCCGCGGTATCCGTGCGGCTCAACGACGACGACATGGCGGCGATCGACGCCGCCGACCGAGACTGCCGATTGATCAAGGGCCAGGTCTTCTTGTGGCGCGAAGGACAAGACTGGCGCGACCTGTGGGATCTGGACGGCATCATCGCCCACTAACTCGTCGCGTCGAGCCACCCGCAAACGAACCCGACCGACATCATGACCGCAACGTCCGGTCGAACCAGGCGTTGCGAAACACCCCGCCAGGGTCGAGCCGAGACTGCAGGTCAAGAAATCGATCCGCCGCGCGATAACGAGCACCGACGGCGAGATCCGGCGTGAAGAACTTCCCCCAATGCGGGCGAGGAGCGAACGGTTCCAGTGCCTGCTCAACGACCGTCGCCGCCCTCTGGACCATCGCCGAGTCATCGACCCACGTGAAGTGCAAGGCAAGGGTCGGGCCGTCGCCTTGAGGGCTCAGCCACAACCCGTCCCCCGCCACCGTACGAATTTCGCACACCAACAAAACACCGTCGAGCCGATGCGCAACGGAGCGGATCGCCTCGATCGCACCGGCCGCATCCCCAAGTCGCACGAAGTATTCAGACTGGATCTCCGCACCGCTGCTCGGAGTGGCGTCGGCCCGAAAGTGTGGGAGCCGGTCAGCCCATCGCCCAGGCACGCCGAACTGCGGTGTGCATGCCTCGGCCGGGTGGCCATCGATCGGGTGGCGCATCTCCGTCTCGGAGATGAGGCCGACGGCCTCGTCGCCGACCACGTCACGACCGACTCGACGCTTCACCCACAGGGCGTCGACCGAATCCCGGAACCGGGTGAAGGCGCTGACGCTGTATGCCGAACCCAGAAGCGACTCGGGCCGGTCGAGCAATCGGTCCCACGAGACGCCTCGGTACACGGTCTGGGCGATGTCGTAGGTCGGTTCGACCTCGAGCACCAGCTCGGTCACCACCCCAAGCGTTCCAAGTGACACCACCACGCCGGCGAAATCCGCATCGGTGGCGGCGAACGACCGCGAACCGGTCGGCCCGACCAGGGTGAGATTTCGCACCGCAGTGGCGAGGTTCCCATTCCCCAACCCCGACCCATGCGTCGCGGTGGCGACGGCTCCCGCGATCGAAATGTGAGGCAGCGAGGCAAGGTTCCGAAGGGCGAGTCCGGTCGGCTCGAGCAACACCGCGAGCCGCGCGTACGTCATCGCGCCGTCGACTCGGACTGAACGGCGATCGGCCGCCACCTCGAATCGTTCACCCAAACCGTCGAGCGAGACCAATCGGTCCGCATCACCGATGTCGGAGAACGTGTGCCTCGTGCCGAGGACCTGAACCGTTCCGCCGGCCAGGAGCGCAGCGAGCTCGTCCTCCGACGCCGGGCGCTCGACCGATGTGGCTCGGTACTGGTGGTTTCCTCCCCAGTTGCGCAGCGCCACGGGTCAGTCCAAGGACGCGAACAAATCGACCGGGTTGTCGTCAGGATCGAGCACGGTGGCGTAGCGCTGGCCCCACGGGGCATCGAACGGATCGACGCGGCTTCGATGCCCAGCTGCGATCACCGATGCGTGAAGCGAATCGACCTGTGTGACCGAATCGCACCGAAACGCCAAGCCGACGTTTCGGCCACCGGACGCCGGCTCGAAGCTCGAAAACGACGTGATTGTCTCCACCGCATCGATCATCAGACGAAAACCGCTGTCGTACGTGAACTCGACGTGGCCGTCGGCCTCGAAGCTCCGCACACCTCCGAGCATCTCGTAGAACGCGACGGTTGCGGGAAGGTCGGACGCGATCACGCCCACTGCATCGAACTCAGCCATGACGGCATCGTACGACGCGTCCGACGATCAGGGCCGCACAAGGGTCGCGAGCCCAAGGCCGCCGCGGCCGTAGTCGTTGCCGGCATAGAGCAGGTACACCTCGCCGTCGCGCTCGAAGACGCATGGATAGCACTGGGCCTCATCGTCCCAACTTCCCTCTGCGCCGAGCTCCAGACCCGACGCAGCGTCATCGCGATCCCACATGACCCCATCGGTTGAGCTCGCGTACCCGATCCGGTACGCCGCTCCTCGATGACAGAACCACATGTGGTAGGTCGAACCGTCGAACCACACGGTCGGGCGGCAGATCGACAGATCTTCGTTGGACGACGGTCCGATACAGAGTTCGTCGTCACGCTGCCATGTCAGCCCGTCGGTCGACCATGCGTACTTGATGCCGTACGAGTGCTCGCAGCCCGAAAGTCCGGCCTCCCACGAAAAGAAGCTGGTGTACCACATGTGCCAACGGTCTGCTTCGCGGCGGACCCATGTCGAACCGATTCCGAGATGGTCGGCATCGGTCCGCGGCAGGATCGGCCCCCGCGACACACGTTCGAATCGACCGTCACGGCCGAGACAAGCACGTCCGAGATCATTCTCGAATGGGGTCGTCACGGTCTGGCGCCAGCCCGTGTAGAAGAGCAACAGATCTCCGTCGCTCTCGACCAGACACGGATACGCGACACCAGAATCGTCGAATGCGCCGCGGCCGCCGAGGTCGAGGCTGGGACTCGATGCGACAACAGGCGCCTGCTCAGGTGCCGACAGGTCGATGTCGACTCGACCGATCAGCGATCGATTGTGAACGTCACGCCCCGTGACATAGACCTCAGCGATGTCGCCAGCACCGGGAGCGACCGCGGCTGCGCCCGTGTGCGACACCATCCAGCTCACATCTGGATCGGGAGCCGCGACACAACCCAGCTTCTCCCACGTCCCTGCGCCAACGGTGACCATCAGCCCTGATTCGGCTTGTACAGCCGATCCTCCGGCTCTCGATAGAACTCGTCCATCGAGGTCGGGACCCGGGCGTCGAAGCCCAGGAATCGACGACCAACCGGCCCGACTCCCTCCAACAGCGACGTATCGAGCAACCGCGGATAGTCGAATCGTTGCTTCATGAACGCCCGACAGGCGTACATCGTCGCACCGACCCGGGTCTGATCGGTTCGATTGACTCCGCCCGCATGCCACACGGTTGGGAGGAAGAACACCGCATCACCGGCTCGCCGCACGACCCGCACAGCCAGGTCGTAGAACTCTTCTGCGGACGGTTTGTCGGCTCGGAGGTGCGAACCGGGCAGGTACCAGGTCGCACCGTTGTCGTTGGTGAAATCGTCGAGCGCCAACGTCATCAACATGCCCATGTGATAGCCGGGTACCAGCCGTGGGGTATCGGTGTGGATGTTGCAGGTGTACTGCTCGACCTCCGGGATGATGACCGTCGAGGTCGAGGCGTACAGCACGCATGATTCGCCCAGGAAGTGGGAAAGCACGTCGTGCATCCGCTCGTTCTCCAAGAGGCGGCGGGCCGCAGCCGACTGACGGATCAGCTCGAGGACGATGAAGTACTGCTTGCCGGGCATCCCCTCGCACTCGGCCCACTCGCGATCGAGCGCCTCGAGCACTTCGGTTCGAAACGTCGCCACCTCGTCCGCATCGACCACATCGGGAACGATCGAAAAACCGTCACGTTCGATCTCGTCGATGTGTCGTGCCAGATCGAAGGTACGGTCGTGTTCCACCATCGCCATGGCTGTCTCCCTCGTCACACTCCGTCACGGACGGTAGTGCGCGGCAGTCATGGAAGAAATGGGCCATACGGCCCCCTCGGATCGATCCGAACGACCCGATCCAGCGGTGCGCACGCGTGGTACAAATCGGCTCGGGGGCAGCAGAGGGAGGCCACGCGATGCGACTCTTCGACTCATTGACCCATGCGAGCGCCGACGGTGCCTGGCTCGACAACGACCGATATGACGGAGGAATCGCCCGCCTCGTCGAGGAACTCAGACGCATCGCTCCCAGCCGGGCATGCCTCGTCGCCATTGCCGGGTACCAAAGCAACGACGACATCGAGCAGTTCACTCGACAACATCCCGACCTGTTCGTGCCGATCGCAGGCTTCGATCCCAGCAAGGTTGACGGCCCTGACGAGATCGAACGGCAGCTTGGGGCGCTCACGCAGCGTGGGTTCGCCGGGATCAAGATGCACCCGCGGCTGAACCACTACGACCCGCTCGATGTGCGCAGCCAGCAGACCATCGAAGCCGCCGGTCGTCATGGGCTTGTCGTCTTCCTCGACACGCTCTTTCGCCAACGCGACATCGTCACTCGCCATCCGGCCGACGTGATCGACACGCTCGTCAACGGTCACCAGGGCACCCGTTTCGTGTTGCTCCACGGCGGTGGTGCCCACCTCCTGGAACTGTTCGAGATGGGCCGCATGCACGACCACATCTTGATCGATGTCTCCTTCACCCTGATGCGATACGCCGGGAGCAGCATCGACCAGGACATCCGCTTTCTGTGCAACCAGCTCGATCAGCGGATCACCGTGGGCTCGGACATGCCCGAGTACACGCCCGCCGCCACCCTCGAACGAATCACCACGCTCATGGACGGCCTCCCGATCGACAAGCAAGAGAACGTCTTGTTTCGGAACCTCGAGCGACTCTTCGCCGACTGGCCAGGTATGCCAGGCATCTGAAACGGAGGACACCGCAAGACGCCGCCCATAGGGTGGCTTGATGACCACGTATCGGTGCCCCACGATTCACACCGAGCGGCTGACCTTGCGCCCGTTTCGAGACGACGACGTCGACGCCTACTTCGCGGTGCACGACACCCCCGAAGTGCGGGGGTCGCTGCATCTCCCCGACAGCTTCGACCGAGAAGAAGCGTGGAAGCACTTGGCGATCTGGAACGGCCAATGGACCCTGCGCAATTCCGGTCAATGGGCCGTCGAAGTGACCGCGACGGGTGAGTTCATCGGCCGTGCGGGCACCCATCGACCGCTGCGAGATGGCTGGCCGGGCCTCGAAGTCGGCTGGACCATTCACCCCGATCACTGGGGACAGGGCTACGCAACCGAGGCTGGCCGGGCGTCGGTCGACTGGGCATTTGCCAACCACGCCGTCGACGAGCTCGTGAGCGTGATCCTGCCCGACAACGCCGCGAGTCAGGCGGTCGCTCGTCGGCTCGGCTTCTCCTGGGGTGAAGAACGCACGCTCCCCCACTTCGTCCAGATTCCTCACGGCATCTGGCGGCTCACCCGACCGATCTAGGCCAACCACGACGCAAGGAGGTCCAGCAGCGGCTCGACGTCAGGACACAACGGGTGAGTCGACGCCCACTCCTCCACCTGATCGATGCCAACAGCCTCCATCGCCACGACCTCACCGTCAGCCGGATGCAGTGGCTCGTCGGTCGTGATCTCGAAGTAGACCCCGCGCCACCTGACCGAGTCGTTCTCCTGCGATGCCGTACCGAGCCATGTCAGCTGCGCCGCATCGACCTGCAGACCCGCCTCTTCGGCCAGCTCGCGGACCGCGGCAACGTCGTCGGGCTCGCCAACCGCCGGAACACCGCCGAACGCGACGTCCCACAGCGACGGATAGACATCTTTCCAGTCGGCCCGCTGATGGAGGACCAGACGGCCGTCGAGCCGGCGCACGAACACCGCAATGTTGCGGTGGCGAAGATTGTTGGCCCGCATCTCCGCCCGCGTCACGACCCGTTCGATCGTGCCGTCTTCGGCGACGACTTCGACCAGTTCGTCGGCCGGCGAACCCACGTCGTTCACCCGGACGCGAGGAGGCGGTTGCGCAGAAGATTCAGACTCTGAATGTTGGTGAACTGGCGCACCCGCTCGCGGTCGCCTGGCATCTTCAGGAACTGCGCGTGGGTCTCGCCGTCGACGTGGAGACCAACCCAGACATCGCCGGGGTCGTTGCCTTCGAGCGGTTCGGGCCCAGCAACACCGGTCACCGCGATGCCGACATCGGCGCCGAGCACCACGCAAACTCGCTCCGCCATGGCTCGAGCCATCTCCTCGCTCACCGCTGGAACGTCAGGACAGCCCAGCAGCGACAGCTTCAGCGCCCGGTCATATGGCGTGACGCCGCCCCGGAACACATCCGATGATCCAGGTACCCCGGTGAGTCGAGCGCCGAGCAGACCGCCGGTCAGTGACTCGGCAACCGCCAATGTTTGACCCCGGTCGCGGAGAAGCTGCAACACGACCGACTCCATGGTGTCGTCGTCGGTTCCGAACACGATCTCGTCGCCGACGATGCTGCGCACGATGCGCTCCTCGGTCGCCAGGATCGCCGCCACCTCGTCGTCGGTGTCGGCTTTGGCCGTGATGCGGACCTTGAGCCCCTCCCATCCGCTCGCCAAGAACGCGATCGTCGCTTCGCCCGTCTCGTCGAGCCGCTGAATCTCGGTATCCAGCTGCTCAGCCAAGCCCGACTCCGACTGGCCCCACGTGCGCAACGTACGACTGCGGATCACACCGGTGAAACCGGCCCGACGTTGCAGGTCGGGCAAGATCCCCTCGGCCAGCATCTGCTTCATCTCCCACGGCACACCCGGCACCGCATAGATCACTTTGCCGTCGTACTCGCCGGTGAGCGGGCAGATGAGGCCGGGTGCCGTGCCCGGCATCGCCGGATTGACCGATGCGCCAACCGGCACGTCAGCCTGCAGCAGATTGTTGTCTGGCATCGACCGGCCCCGACTCCCGAACATCGACCGGATGCGCTCGACGATCGCTTCGTCGCGCACCAATTCGACACCCATGACCTCCGCGATCGCAGCACGAGTGATGTCGTCCTGGGTGGGCCCGAGCCCGCCGCAGCAGATCACCGCATCGCTGCGGTCGAGCGCCTGGCGCAAGACCGCGACCATCCGGTCGTGGTTGTCGCCGACCTTGGTCTGGTGATGGGAGTTGATCCCAACCATCGCCAGCTGTTCGCCGATGTAGGACGAGTTCGTATCGACGATCTGGCCGAGCAGCAGCTCCGTCCCGATCGCCACCACTTCACAGTTCATCGGTACCTCTCAGTCACCGGTGGTGCTGAGTGCATTCTGGCCGTCGAGGACGTATTGGAGACCGGTGAAGACCGTCCACCCGACCGCCAGCCACAGGAAGGCATTCACCAACAGATCCTGATCTTCAAGCGTTGGCATCACCGCCAAGATCAACGCCAGACCCTGCACAAACGTCTTGTACTTCGCCGAGAGCCGAGCCGGGATCGCCAGCCCCTCACGAGCCCAGCGACTCCGCCATGCGGTGATGCCGAGTTCGCGGATCGCGATGATCGTGACCGGCACCCACCAGTACCGCTCGACGTACACCAGACAGTAGGCCCCTCCGATGACCACGATCTTGTCCGCAAGCGGATCGAGAAAGGCGCCGCTGCGACTCACGACGTTCGATGCCCGAGCAACCCGCCCATCGAAGAAATCGGTCGTGGCCAACGCAACGCCGAGACCAAACGCGGCCCACGACGCACCACGGGTCGCTTCTGCGTCGAGCACGAACCAGAACAGCAACGGCGCAAAGACAAGACGGGCGAGCGTCAGCAGGTTCGCCGGATGGCTCAACCCCACCTCGCGCGGCTCGGTCTGGAACTCGCTCACGATGCCTCCAGATCCGGGCCGAGTGCCGCAGTGATGGTCACGTCGTGAAACTCTCCCACACGCAGTGAGTCGGGAACATGAATCACGCCGTCGATCTCAGGCGCTTCGCGATGGCTGCGGGCCACACCGGGTTCATCCACGAGCACTCTGACCTGCGAACCAACCAGAAGGTCACGTTTTGCCGCGGTGATGTCGTCTTGGAGCTCGCGCAGCTCAGCAAGGCGTTCGTCGCGAAGATCAGGATCCACAGGGCCGTCGAGCTCCATGGCGTAGGTTCCGGCTTCGGGCGAGTACGCAAAGAAGCCGCACCAGTCGAGCTCGGCGGCCTCGACAAAGTCGAGCAGGGCATCGTGGTCGGCTTCGGTCTCACCCGGATACCCGACGATGAAATTCGACCGGAACGATGCGTCAGGCGTTCGTTCACGGATCGCGTCGATGCGGGCCAGGAACCGTTCGCTGTCACCCCATCGTCGCATCCGCCGCATCAACGGGCGAGAGACATGCTGAAGGCTCAGGTCGAAATACGGCACACCGGTCGCGCAGATTGCGTCGATCAGCGGGTCGCCCAGATCGGACGGGTAGAGGTACAGCAATCGGACCCAATCGACCCGCTCTGCGACCTGCTCGACAAGGGGAATGATCTGACGCTCGCCAACCCCCTGGTCTCGGCCGAACGCGGCGAGATCCTGGGCGACCAGCACGATCTCCTTGGCTTCGAGCTGGTCAACCTCCTCGACGATCTGTTCGATCGACCGGCTGCGCTGGGGACCGCGAAACGTCGGGATGGCGCAGAAACCGCAGGCCCGATCACAGCCCTCGGCAATCTTCACATACGCCCACGGTCGCACCGACGCCGGCCGAGGCAGGTTGAGGAGGTCGAAATCCGGGGCTCGGCGGGTTGGACCGAGGCTCACGGGAACCGCGGTTGCGACACCGGTGCTGATCGCGGCGCCGAACGGCGCAACCTGATCGATCTCCGGCAACTCAGCCGCGATTTCGTCGCCATGACGTTCGGCCAGGCAGCCGGTTACGACGAGCCGAGCGCCATCGCGCCGCTGATCCGACAGGGACAGAATCGTCTCGATCGACTCCTGTCGAGCCTCACCGATGAACGCACACGTGTTGACGACAACGACGTCCGCTTCGCCGGCCGAACCCACAGGCGTCAGACCGTCGGCCGCGAGCGTCCCCTCGAGCTTGTCGGAATCGACCTGATTCTTCGGGCAGCCGAGTGTCTCGAGGAAGTAGGTCGTCGGCGGCGAAGACATGACCGGACCAGTGTAGAGGTCGAGCCCGAGCCTCCCGAGGCCACCGTCAGCCGAGAACCCGCAGCGCTTCCTCAGGGGCGTCGCCGCCCGACAGCATGATCACCGAGACAACCCACAGCGAGAACAGCACCAGAGCCTTGACCCGCCCGACCTGGCCTCGAGCGACCATGAAAACGGCGCTGAGCACCACAATGCCCACCATCAGCAACGAGCCGGTCTCGGCCAGCGTCGTGTCGAGTACCGGTCCGGGTCCGACCAGCCCGATGATGCCGCCGACCGCGAGACTGTTGAAGACGTTGGAGCCCAACAAATTGCCGACCAGGAGCTCGGTTTCGCCTTGCCGAGCCGCTTGCACACTCGTGACCAGCTCAGGGGCGGAAGTTCCGAGCGCAACGAGGGTGAACCCGACGAACCCGCCGGTGAGGTCGAGTGCCTCAGCGATGCGATCGGCACCGTTCACGATGAACCACGACGACCCGACCACGACCGCAAGCGCAATCACGGCACGAACCGCTTCTCGTCCCACCGAGACCGGTTCATCGCCCACCAGGTCGGTCACATCGTCGTCGAACGCATCGTCGGTGCCGGTCGACGAGCGCAAGATGAAGATCAAAAAGGCGGCGATCAGGACGGCCAAAATGGCGCCTTCGAGGCGGGTGATGTCGCCCTGAACCAGGAGGGCGAAAACGATCACCGAAGCAACCGAGATCGGCAGCTCGCGTCGCAACGTCGACGAGGCGACTGGAATCGTGGTGACGGCAGCAGCGGCGGCCAGAACCAGCGAGATGTTGGCAACGTTGGAGCCGATGATGTTGCCGACACCAATGTCGAGATCGCCCTGGCCAGCCGCGATACCGGACACCACCATCTCGGGCGCCGACGTTCCGAAACCGATCAGAACGGCACCGATGACCACGGGAGAGATCTTGTAAAAGACGGCGATACGGGCCGAGCCAGCGACGAAGTGGTCGGCGGCAAAGGTCAAGACAACCAGACCACCGATGGCGAAGACGAGACCGAGGAGCACGTCGGCAGGCTAGTCAGTTCCGCCCAATGCCGGGACCGTCGGTGTGTGACAGCTCAGGACTGGCCCCGCCGAGTGGCGAGCTCTTCGGGGGTCATCAACACGTCGCGGGCCTTGGAGCCGGTGGAGGGGCCGACCACGCCAGCCTCTTCGAGCAGATCCATGATGCGACCGGCACGGGCGAATCCAACCCGGAGCTTTCGTTGCAGCATCGACGTGGAGCCGAGTTGGGTCTCGACCACGAGTTCCATGGCTTGACCGAGCAGTTCGTCGCCATCGTCCTCCGCCGACGGCGGCGCCGCCGTGATGTCGAGGCTCGGAGGCGTGTTGGTGACACCGCCGCTGCCGGGAATGGGTGCTCCCGCAGGAGTGGTCGGTGCAGTTGCGTCGCTCGTGGCCGTCTCGGCGCCGAGAGCTTGGTCGTCGGTGAACTCCGGCGCTTGGTCGATCCAGTGTTTGACGATCTGGCGGACCTCGGCCTCCTCGACCCAGCACCCCTGCACGCGGTGTGGCGACGACGAGGATGGACCCAGCATGAGCAGGTCGCCCTTGCCGACGAGCCGTTCGGCACCGGGTTGATCGAGGATCACGCGAGAGTCGGTGAGGCTCGACACGGCGAAGGCGAACCGGGCGGGAACGTTGGCCTTGATGACGCCGGTGATGACATTGACCGAGGGTCGCTGTGTGGCGATGACGAGGTGGATGCCCACCGCTCGGGCCATCTGGGCGATGCGAGCGATCGAGTCCTCGACATCGCGCGCGGCGACCATCATGAGATCGGCGAGCTCGTCGACGACGACGAGCATGAACGGCAACCGCTTGTATTCCAGCGGTTCGCCGCTCTCGTCGAGCTCGCCGAGCCCCGCCTGAACCTCGCCTGCGTCGACGGCCTTGTTGTAGCCGGTGATGTCGCGGAAGCCGACCTTGTGCAGCAGGTCGTAGCGGCGCTCCATCTCCCGTACCGCCCACGCCAGGGCGTTCGCTGCTTGACGCGGATCGGTGACCGGCGCGGTCAGCAGATGTGGCGCCTTGTCGTACTGGCCCATCTCGACTCGCTTCGGGTCGATCAGGATCATGCGCACCTGCTCAGGGGTTGTGCGCATCAGGATTGAGGTCAGCAACGAGTTGAGGCACGACGACTTGCCGGCGCCGGTCGCACCAGCGATGAGGACGTGGGGCATGGTGGCGAGGTTGACCATGACGTTCTTGCCGTTGATGTCGCGCCCGATCGCGACTTCGAGCGGGTGGGTCGCCTGACGGGCTTCTCGAGAGGAGAGGATGTCCCCGAGCGAAATGATCTGCCGGTCGGTGTTGGGAACTTCGACGCCGATGGCTCGGCGGCCTGGAATCGGAGCGAGGATGCGTACGTCGGGCGATGCCATGGCGTAGGCGATGTCTTTGCGGAGGCTTTCGAGCTTGGAAACCTTCACCCCTTCGCCGAGTTCGAGCACGTATCGGGTGACGGTTGGGCCGACGACGGGTTCGAGCAGGGTGGTCGGCACCCCGAACTGGTCGAGCGTGTATTGCAGGAGCTGACCGCGCTCGGCGACGACGCTCTTGTCGACCTCTTGTTTCTCTGAGCGAGACAGCAAGCTGTTCGGCGGGAGCTTCCAATGGCCGACCGACTTCGGCACTGGCAACGACTGTTGCTCGGCTTCGGCCACCGGTTCGGCCTTCTTGGCCAGCTTCTTCGGGATCGGCTCCGGTTCGGTCTCAGCAACCGGTTCGGGCTCTGGCTCAGGCTCTGGAAGGGGCGAGGGTTCGGGACGAAGATCGATGACCTCGTCGTTGTCGTTGCGGGTCGGATCGGCGAAGAGCCCCTCGACCGCTTTGCGGAACAGCCCCGGGATCGGCCGAACGACACGAGCGATGACCTCGCCGACCGTGCGCGCCGACGAACCGGTGACGATGATCGTGCCGATCACGCCAACCGCCAACAAGATGACGGCGGCGCCCGCCGTGTCGGCGAGTGCGTGGAGCGGTCCGCCGATGGCCATGCCCACCGCACCACCAGCGGCGCCGACCTCGTCGATCGGGTCGTCAAGACCGGGCCGACCCCGAAACACATGGAGCAGCCCGGTCGCGGCGATCACGACGAACAGGCTGCCGACGACGAATCGGGCGATGCGCTCGACATCGCTGTCGGCGCTGTCCTCGCCGCCGCCCATGACGAGCGCAACGCCGATCCCGATCAAGGCGACCGGGACGATGGCGCGGGTCAGACCAACACCCAGGGCGAGGCCGTCGTCGATGACGTCGCCGATGTAGCCCGCGCTGTCCAACCAGACAGCGAACGCCGACAGGAGGCCGAGCAAGACGGCGCCCACACCCCAGACGTCGGCCCGATGGGTGGCCAGGACCGACCCGACGGCGTCACGCGATGCGGCCGCGCTGCTGCGCTTCGTGGTGGCACTGCGCCTCGTGGTGGTGCTGCGTTTCGCGCTCGTGTTTTTCTGGACGGTCGCCTTCTTCTTCGGCGCCGACGGCTTCTTCTTGTTGGACGCGGTCGACGACGTCCGCTTCTTGGCCGCTTTCGTGGACGCGGTCGGTTTGCGCTGTTGAGTAGCCACAGTGCACGCGACGCTAACAGGCGGGTCTGTCACCGCCGGGGCACCCTGTGGACAACTCGCAATCCGTGATTCGCGGCTGCGACGAGGGAGCCGTTCGCAGCTGGATTCAGTCCTCGCGGACGACGGGGACGATCATCGGGCGGCGGCGGGTGCGATCGTTGACGGTGCGGCCTGCAGCTCGGCGAGTGATCTGGCCGAGTCGTTCAATGTCGACGTCGGGGTCGTCCAGCGCCTTCACCACATCGGCTTCGACCGCGTCCGCGACGGCGGCCTCATGGTCAACCAGGGCCGGAAGCTCCACCCATCCTCGCGACACCACGTCGGGTCCGGCGAGGATCTCGCCCCGCTCCAGATCGACGTGAACAACGATCGAAACGAAACCGTCGTCGCCGAGGATGCGTCGCTCCGACAGCACGGTGTTGCCGAGATCGCCGACCGTGCCATCGACATACAGGTGTTCCCCACCGATCGACCCTTGGTGCTCGATCCCATCGTCAGAGATCACGATCTGGTCGCCGTCTTCGCAGAACACGACCCGATCCTCCGGCATCCCCATGCGGTACGCGAGGTCGCGATGGGCGACGAGATGTGCGTATTCGCCGTGGACCGGCACGAACCATTCGGGAACCGCGACCGAGTGGAGGGTTTGGAGTTCTTGCTGTTTGCCGTGACCAGACGTGTGCACGTCGACCATGCCGGAGTGAAAGACCCGAACGCCGTGGCGGGCGAGTCCGTTTCGCACTGCGGCGACCGCAGCTTCATTGCCGGGAATCGGGTGGCTACTGAAGACAACGGTGTCGTTGTCGTCGAGCTGGAGCCAGCGACTCTGCCCGATCGCCATCTGGGTGAGCGCCGCACGCGATTCACCCTGTGACCCGGTGCAGACGACCAGGGTCTTGGCCGGTTCGAGTTCGTCGATGTCTTCGATGTCTCGAAGCGCGTAGTCGGGGATGCGAAGAATGCCGACATCACGTGCGAGCTTCACGTTGCGTCGCATCGACAAGCCGAGGGTCACAAGTGTGCGGTCGGTTTCGAGCGCAGCGTCCGCAAGCTGCTGCAGGCGGTGAATGTGGCTGGCGAACGACGCCACGATGACCCGCCGCCCTTCCTGCCCTCGGATCAACGACGAGAGCGCGCTGCCGACCTCGGTTTCAGACCGAGAAGCACCGGGCGAATCGGCATTGGTTGAATCAGCGAGCAGCAGCCGGATACCGGGATCGTTGGCAAGCGCGCCGATGCGGCTCAGATCGGTGCGGCGGCCATCCACCGGTGTGAGGTCGAGCTTGAAGTCGCTCGAATGCAAGATCACACCCTGATCGGTGTGGAACGCAGTGATGTTGCCCGAAGGAATCGAGTGGGTGACAGGCAGGAACTCACAGTCGAACGGCCCGACGTTCATGCGGTCCCCGTCGTGCACGGGCCGGAGCTCGGCGTTCTTTTGCAAACCCCGCTCGCGGAGCTTGTGGTCGATCATGCCCAGCGTGAACGGCGAGCCGTAAATCGGCATCGACAGATGGTTGAGCAGGTACGGCAGGGCTCCGATGTGATCCTCGTGGGCGTGGGTGGCGATGCACGCCTCGACCCGATCGGCGTTGTCGATCAGATACGACAGGTCAGGTAGTACCGCATCGACGCCGGGAAGGTCGTCGCCGCCGAACATCTGCCCGCAATCCAGGACAACGATGCGACCTTCGGTTTCGATGGCGGCACAGTTGCGACCGATCTGGCCGAGGCCACCGAGGAACGTGATGGTGACCGGTTCGGCCATGTGGGGAGTCAGCTCCGACCGAGACCGGTGAGCACGGCCTTCGCCTCGATCTCGACCCAGTCGGGCTCGGGCCCCATCGGGGGACGGGTCGGTCCGCCCGGCAGCCCCATCAGCCGCAGCATGGCCTTGGTCGGGATCGGGTTGGGGGCAAGGTCGCCGGTCTCGAAGTCGTAGCTGGGGATCATGGCCCGGTTGAGCTCGATGGCCCGCGCGACGTCGCCGCTGAAGAAGGCGTCCATCATCTGGCGGGTCTCGTTGCCCACCCAGTGGGTGGCCACCCCGATCGAGCCGACTGCGCCGACCGACAGCAGCGGCAAGGTGAGGACGTCGTCGCCGCTGTAGACCTCCGTATCGGGCGGGGCGAGCGACAGCAGCTTGGCCGTCTGGCTCGGACTGCCGTTGGCGTCCTTCACACCGATGATGTTGTCGACGGTGTGGAGGAGTTCGAGCATGGTCTCGAATTCGATCGGGCGACCGGTGCGGCCCTTGATGTCGTAGAGCAGGACCGGCATCTCGGTGGCGGCGGCGCAGGCCCGGAAGTGATCGAGCAGGCCGGCCTGGGACGGACGGTTGTAGTACGGCGTGACGTGCAGGAGGCCGGCGGCACCGGCGGCGGTGGCCCGTTCGGTGAGTTCGACCGCGGCCCGAGTGTCGTTGGAGCCGGCACCGGCGACGACGGGGCCGTCGATCGCCTCGACCACGGCGCTGATGAGTTCGATCTGCTCGTCGTGGGTGAGGGTCGGGCTCTCACCGGTCGTGCCGGCGATGATCAGCCCGTCGTTGCCGCCTTCGGTCGTCAGCCACTTGGCCAGCTTCTGCGCACCGTCGAGGTCGAGAGATCCGTCGGCGTCGAACGGGGTGACCATGGCGGTCAGCACCTGTCCGAAGGTGGCAATGGCTGTCGTCATGCCCCAATGCTGCCACGCCGAAGCCCGACTGCCGACCCGGTCATTCGGATCACTCCTACGATGACCTCGATGACGGCAGCGCACAGGCTCTACCGAGAGGGTCGCGAGGCGGTTCTCCTTCGAGCTCGGGACGTGATCGACACCTCCTCGGTCGTCGACGAGGTAGCCCAGTTCCGACGACGGCGGCTCCTTCGACGATCACCGCCGCCCCACAGCGGGAACGTCCCGGCAATGAAGCTCGATGCGATTCGCGCCGCGGCCGCGCTCGTCCTCGCCAATGACGTCCTGCTCGACGCAGCCCGAGCTGACGATCAGCCACTGCTCGACGCTCGCTCCGACGAAATCGAGGCTGATGTCGCTGCGCAGTCCGCAGCGGAAGCACTCGCCTGCTTCCAGGAGGCGTCGCAGCACCTCCTCGATCGATTGCTCGCCGAGCCCGATCTGCCGGTCGAGAACGTCTATCCGGTCGCCCGAGTCGCGTCGGACCTGACCATCTTCGTCGCAACCGAGATGCACCTCATCGCCCGCATGCTCGACCCGACGTACGTGCCGGCCGATCCCCGGTTGCTGCTCCACACGCTGAATGGCTCGCTGCGGTCCATGATTGGCCACGGTCTCGAAGACTGGGTGACGGAGCGCGTCATGCCGTGGCGGAACATGGTGATCCGCCGCGGGTTGGCTTGGCCGTGAGCAGGCCGCTGACTCAGCTGCCCTGGTAGCTCGCGAGCGAGCCGCCATCGGTGGCGAGTCGTTCGAGCAGCGGCGAGAGTTCCCAGTGGCGGCCACCGAGCCGGTCGCCGTAGTCCTTGATCTTGTCGACGATCTCCGCCAGCCCGATCGAGTCGGCCCAGTGCATCGGACCGCCTCGGTACAGCGGCCAGCCGTAGCCGTTGACCCACACGACATCGACATCGCTGCCGCGGATCGCGATGCCTTCCTCGAGGATCTTCGCGCCCTCGTTGATCATCGGGTAGAGCAGCCGTTCGAGGATCTTCTGATCGGTGACTTCGCGCTGCTCGTGGCCCCGGTCGACGCAAGGGACGAGCCGATGCGAGTGGCGCGATCGTGCCGGCGACGGTGCACGAGGCGGTTCGCCGGGCTGTCGGTCATCGCCTCCACGGTGACAAGACGGCGAAAGCGGTGGCCGGGTCCGCTAGC
>JBCCYT010000080.1:0-18713 GCA_039188975.1 Actinomycetota bacterium | reverse complement strand
GACCCAGCCGGCTGAGCGAGCTGGCTAGTCGCGTTCGTGGCGGAGTCGGGTGAGTTCGGCGCGGAGCGCGTCGCTGGCGTCGAGCTCTCGGAGCGGCACGACTCGGCGGCGATGCATGTGGCGCAGTTCGGCGCCTTTCCCGATGCGGTCGGCGAGGTGTTCGGCGAGCACGATGAGGAATGGCGAGCGGGGCGAGGCGGCCGATTGCAGCAGGGTCCAGGCGTGGTCGTCTTCGCCGCGGTGAATGGCGAGTGCGGCGAGGCCGACGAGCGTGTCGTTGCTGCGGCGGGCGAGCCGGCCGAGGAGCGCGTCGTATCCGAACGTGACGATCAGGTCGGCTGCGTCGCTGACCCGGTCGAGGTCGATGAGGGCGACGGCGCGGACGATGGACGATGAGTCCCACACCGACTTCCACCACGGGTAGCCGTCGAGGACGTCGAGCGCGTGTTGGGGGCGGTCGCACATGACGTCGGCGGCCGCGAGCGACAGGCCACACATCACGTATTGGCTCGATCGCGACCCGACCCCATCGAGCAGGTCGAGCGCGTGTTGGAAGGTGGCGCGGGCGTCTTCGTAGTGGCCGCTGTACATGGCGAGGCATCCGAGGCCCCATTCGAGCGGGGTCAGGAAGTGGTTGCCGAGCTGGTGGTCGCGCACGATGTCGCGGCCGCGGTCGACGAGTCCGGGGACCCGCTCGGGATATTGCCGACAGCACAGGAAGGCGTAGACGCCGCCGGCTTGGGCTTGTGCGCCGGGGGTGGCACCGGGAAGCGCGAGGAGCCCTTCGAACAGCCGGAAGACTTCGGGGAAGTCGTCGAGCTGGATGAGCAACATGGCAAGGATGTATTGGATCCAGTCGCGGTACT
The DNA here is from genome assembly GCA_039188975.1 of Actinomycetota bacterium. Classification (GTDB taxonomy): domain Bacteria; phylum Actinomycetota; class Acidimicrobiia; order Acidimicrobiales; family Aldehydirespiratoraceae; genus UBA11606. The sequence goes on along the minus strand of JBCCYT010000080.1, from coordinate 17,847 downwards.
CGACGAGCTGTGGGTCGGGCGCCACGCCGGCGGCGGCTGCGGCCGCGAGTTCGTCGTTGAGGGCGAGGTGGATTCGTTCGAGCCAGCGGACACCTTCGGTGGCGGGAATCTGCGAATCCCAGAGGCCGAAACTGCCGAAGGCGACGCCTGCGGCATCGAGCCAGCGGTGATCGGTGCAGAGATGGTCGAGGGTCGACGCGATGTTGGGCCATTGCCACTCGAGTTCCATCGCTCGGTCGAGCGACGCGGCGACTGCGTGGCTTTCTGCCTCGGCGAGTGATCGGTAGTGCTCGACGTAGGCGGCTTGCGCTCCCGAGGCGTCTTCGGCTCGGGCGAGTTCGTCGCCGGCGTAGATGCGCACCGTTTCGAGCAGCCGATACCGCCGGGTCTGGCCGCCGGCGTCGGTGTCGGCGATCAGTAGGTTCTTGGAGACGAGCGATTCGAGGATGTCGAGCGCGTCGTAGTCGTCCATCTCTCCAACGGCGGCGGCGGCCGGCAGATCGAAGGAGCCGACGAACAGCCCGATGCGACGAAAGAAGCGCTGCTCGTCGGCGTCGAGCAGGTCGTAGGACCAGTCGAGCGTGGCTTGGAGGGTGCGACGGCGGTGGCGACCGATGCCGCCGGACAGGAGCCTGAATCGGTCGGCCATGCGTTCGAGGATTTCGGCCGGGCTGAGCACGGCGATGCGGGCGGCAGCGAGCTCGATGGCGAGCGGCATGCCGTCGAGCCGGTGGCAGATGTCCGCGATGACGTCGAGGTCGGGCCCGGAGAGCTCGACCGAGGGGTCGGCGGCCTGGGCTCGCTCGAGGAAGAGTTCGATCGCGGGCGACTCGGGAGTGTCGTGGTCGAGTGACGGCACCGCGACGACCAGCTCTCCGTCGACACCGAGCCGCTGGCGGGTCGTGGCGAGCACCACGGTCGACGAGGACTGTTGGATCAGCGCTTCGACGAACTCGGCGCAGGCGTCGAGGATGTGTTCGCAGTTGTCGAGCACCAGCAGTGCTTCACGGCTGGCGAGGTGGCGAACCAGTTCGTTGACGGCACCGGCCCCGGCGAGCTCGAAGCGGACGGCTCGTGCGATCGCGGCGGGGAGTTCTGCGGGCTCGGAGACCGAGGTGAGGTCGGCGAAGTAGCAGCCGTCGCGCCGACCGGGCAGTTCTTGGAAACCGATTTCGACAGCCAGCCGAGTCTTGCCGCATCCGCCGATGCCGGTGAGCGTGACCATGGTCGCGGTTTCGAGGAGGGCCCGGATCTGGCGGATCTCGCCGCTGCGTCCGATGATCGACGAGCCGGGGGCGGGCAGCGAGGTGAGCGTCGGGTCGGTCGATCGCAGGGGTCGATGCGAACCGATCCCGACCTGATGGACGGCGACCGGGTCGGGCACGTCGCGCAAGCGATGCGAGCCGAGGTAGCTCGATTCGATGGCGACGACTCGTTGGACGGCGTCGGTCATCAGCGTCTGGCCGCCGTGGGCCAGCGCTTCGACCCGGGCGGCGGTGTTGGGTACCGGACCGAAGTAGTCGCCGTCTCGTTGGGTCGCTTCGCCGCGATGGATGCCGATTCGAACCTTGAGGGCCGGACCGCCCTGCCAGTCGTGTTCGGCCAGCCGGGTCTGGATGCTGGTGGCGGCCATGACCGCGTCGGTCGGGTCGGCGAAGGCGGCGCGGAAGTGGTCGCCGGCCCACCCGAAGACGTAGCCGCGGTGCTCACCGACCGCGGCCTTGATGAGTTCGTCGTGCGATTCGAGTGACCGGGCGGTCGATGATGCGTCGGCAGCCCACAATCGGGTCGAGCCTTCGACATCGGTGAACACGAAGGTCACGTCGCCCGTCGGTGCCGGTACCGCCTGATTGGTCATCCGTCTGGGTGCTCGTCGCGCACTTCGAGGTGGTAGAACGCGGCAGCGTTGTCGGCGAGGAGGGCTGCTTGTTGGGCGGGGGCGAGGCCGGCGTTGGCCACGATCTCGATGAAGGCATCCCACAGGGTTTGGTAGTCGGTCGAGACCTTGTCCATGGGGAAGTTCGAGGCGAAGACGCAGCGTTCGGGCCCGAAGGTCTCGATGCCGAAGTGGATGTGGGGGCCGATCGCGTCGACGAGTTCGGCGACCGATGGTGGCGTGTCGCGCTCGTGGTATCCGAAGCCGCAGATCGGCATGAGCAGACCCGACAGCTTGCAGTGGACGTTGAGGTTGGCGGCGATGTCGACGAGGCCGGCGCGCCAGTCGTCGAGGATCGCGGCGCGGTCTCGTTCGGTGGTTCCCTGGCCGCCGTGGGGTCCGGCGAGTCCGACTGGGGTGCCCATGTGGTCGAGCATGAAGGTGGTCATCGGCACGTCGCTGATGAGCTGGGCGAGGTCGGGTAGCTGGTGGTGGTAGCACCACGCTTCAAAGGTGAGTTGTCGTTCGCCGAGGGTCGTGAGACCGCTTCTGAGGGCGTCGCTGCGGATGCGGTTCGGGTCGGTCCATGTGTGGACCCGCTTGTCGGGGTGGGCGGCGAGGATGTCGCGGATGCCCCGCAGCCGACCGCTGGCGAGGGAGTGGGCGTCGAGCTGGGCTTCGAGCGCGTCGGGGTCGTCGACGGTGGCGTGCCCGACGATGCCGAGCGGTGCCGGGTCGAGGTGGTCGAGCCATCGAGTTTCGCCGACTGGGCCGAGCGTGCCTCGAGCGGTCCAGCCCGCTTCGACGTGCACGATCCCAGCAACGTGGTGGTGACCGGCGTCGCGGGAGAAGTCGTCGGGGAGGTGGGCTGACAACACGTGTTGGGGGTCGCCGACGAAGTCGATCAAGGGACCGGGGGTTGCGGCCCGAGCGAGCTTTTCGAGCAGGCGCGGCCAGCGACCGACGAGCTTCACGAGTGGCGTGATCTGCCGTGGGGTGGTGCGCGGATCCCACAGATGGACGTGGGGATCGATGATGCGCGGCAGGTCGGTGTCGCTGGTCACGGTGGGTGACCGTACCGGGCCGGGACGTGTCGAAGCCAGACCGAAACCGACCCCGGACGGCGAACCCAGTTCAGTCCACCGGAAGCTGCAGGATGCGGCGGGCATTGCCCGCCAGGAACGCCTCTCGGGCGTGCGGCCGCAGATCGAGATCGGCGAGCTCGGCGACGATCCGTTCGAGCGACAACGCCATCGGGAAGTACCCGCCGTAGAGCACCTTGTCGGTGCCGCGGGTGTTGAGGAAGTCGAGAATTGCCTGCGGGTAGTAGCGCGGGGCAAAGGCCGAGGTCGAATAGTGCAGGCCGGGCCACGTCACGAGCAGCTTCACGGCGAGGTCGGTCCAGGGTTCCGCGCCGTGGCGCATCACAATCGTGAGCTCGGGGAAGTCGTAGCAGACCTGATCGAAACGCTCGACGGCTTGGGCGGCCATCGGGACTCGCGGGCCGGGAACGCCGGCGTTGACGAAGATCGGAAGTCCGAGCTCCACACACGTCGCGTAGATCGGATACCACGCCGCTGCATCGACCGGGACCGGCGGCATCGGCCCGACCGGGAAGAAGGAGACGGCACGGACGCCGTACTCGGCGTGCTCCCAGCGGATCCGGCGGACCGCTCCGACGATGTCGAGCGGTTGGCCGAGCGTGCCGACATGGGTTTCGAGTGCGAATCGGTCGGGGTGACGAGCGGCAGCGACGAGGGCGTCTGGGCGGCTGGTGGAGACCAGGCCGACGGCGACACCGTGGCGATCCATGGCGGCGAGGGTGGCGTCGACGGGATCGGGTGGGGTGTCATCGGGAACGTCGCCGAACATGTACTCCGCGGTGTGGGCGGTTCCGCGATGCGCGTCGCGAACCTGTGGGAGTTCGCGGTCGGCGGCCGTCGGTGCTGCGAATCCGATCATGGTGTCGATGATGGGAATCGTCGAGCGCGGTGGCGTGGTCGACACGGGCGGCGATCAGCCTTCGTTGACGAGCGGCACGACCTGTTCGGCGAATGCCGCGAGGCTGTCGACGTATTCGGCTGCGTCGCGGGCCCGAAACTTGAGGTGCATCACGTTGCAGCCGACCTCGCGAGCCGCCCGGATGTCGGCGGCGAGGCCCTCGACGCCGCCTTGGAGCCAGTGCATCCCAATGCCGTCGGGTGGATCGCCGAGCAGGTAGCCCCACGGGGTCATGTAGCCGATGTCGAGGGGCACGTCGGCGGGCCGCCCGGCGGCGATGGCAGCTTCGCGCATGACCTCGATGGCATCGGGGTACTGCTCTATGGGGAGCCCCATCGGGATGTAGCCGTCGCCGATGCGACCGGTTCGGCGCCACGCCGCCGTTCCGGCGCCACCGATCCAGATCGGAAGTTCGTCTTGCACGGGTCGGGGCGCGACGCCGACGCTGTCGTACTGGAAGCGTTCGCCGTCGTGGCTGACGTAGGTGTCGACAAAGGCGCCCCGCACCGCCTCGAGCGTTTCGTCGAGGCGCTTGCCCCTGGTTGCGAAGTCGACGCCGAGCGCGTCGAACTCGGCTTGGACGTGACCGGCGCCGACGCCCAGGACGGCGCGCCCCCCTGACAGGTGATCGAGCGTGCCGAACGCCTTGGCTGTCTGGAGCGGGTGCCGGTAGGCCGCGATCCACACGACCGACAGCAGACGGGTGTGCTCGGTGACCGCCGCAAGGTACGACAGCGTCGAAATCGTGTCGTACCAGGTCGTGGTCATCTTGGCTGCGTAATCGTTGTCAGGGATGGCGATGTGATCGCACACGCCGACGAAATCGAACCGGTGTTGATCAGCAGCCTGGGCGATGGTGACCAGGTCGGCGACGGTCGCGGTGTCCTCCCATGGGTCGACAAGGGTCCGGGTGAGGGTCTGGATCGGCAGCTGGACGCCGAACATCCAGTCGCCCGTTGACGTCAACGCAGCCATGCGGTCGAACCTAGATCACCCGTCGCTGCGAGCCGCAAAGTGCAACGGCAATGCAGTGGTCCGTTTCATCTCTTCCATGACGAAGACGCTGCGGACGTCGTACAGCTCGACCCGGGAGATCAGGCGTTTGTAGAAGTCGTCGTAGGCCTCGATCGACGGCACGACGACCTTCAGCGTGTAGTCGATTTCGCCGCTGATCCGGTAGGCCTCGACGATTTCGGGCAACTCGTCGATCGCGGCAGCGAACCCATCGAGCCAGGCGGCGCTGTGGTCGTTGGTGCGGACGTGGACCATCACGGTGACACCCAGACCGATCGTCTGCGGGTCGACGATCGCGACGCGGCGGGTGATGACACCTTCGCGTTCGAGAATCTGGACCCGTCGCCAACAGGGCGTGGAGGTGAGCCCGACGTGTTCGGCGAGTTCGCGTGCGGTGAGTGAGGCGTCGTGCTGAAGAAGCTGCACGATTTCCCGATCAATCTCATCCAGATTCAATGATCTTCCTTCACTTTGACTGTTGTATAGGAGATTCTTTCAGATACATGGTCGAGACGGACAAAATTCGCACAGATCATCCAGTGACGGTTTCGTACGCTGAGGCCATGGCTTTCCGCAACCCGTTCACCGAACACCCCCATGACGCTGGCGAGACGTACTTCCAGCACATGGGCGTCGCGCTCGGGTTCGCCCGCCAGACCATCGGTGCCGGCGTTGCTGCGCTCGTGCATGCGTTCTTCCCGATGTTTCACAAGACGACCACGAGCGAACGCATCAAGTGCCTGAACGCCTGTATCGAAACGGGCAACCGTGACGCCATCACCATGGTGCGAGCGACTCGGGTCATGCCGTGCGCGGACGCGGCGAGCGACGCAGCGGCCGACGACGAGCCGGCCCCGGTTTTGACCAGCGCCTGATCGGCCGGGGACCATCGCTGGGTGACTGAACCCCAAGACCTCGATCTCCAACCGATCACGATCGACCAGTCGGTCGCCGTCGTCACCGGCGGTGCAGGCGGCATCGGCAAAGGCATCGTGGGTGCGTTGTTGCGTCAGGGGGCCACGGTGGTGATCGCCGACATCGAGCAGGCGGCCATCGACGCGACGGTCGACGAGCTCGGGGAGTTGGGCGACCTCACTGGGCAACAGACCGACATCACCGACGAGCATTCGGTCGCGGCGCTCGCCGACGCGGTGTACGAACGCCACGGCCGAGTCAACCTGCTCTACAACAACGCAGGGGTCACGTCCGGTGGCGGCGGGAAGCCGTGGCAACAAGAGCCCAACGACTGGCGTTGGTGCTTCGGCGTCAACGTGTTCGGCACCGCGATCTGCACGTCGGAGTTCGTGCCTCGCATGCTCGACGGTGGTGCACCGGGCCAGGTCGTCAACACGTCGTCGGGCGATGGCGGGTTTGCGCCGGTACCAACCGCGTCGGTGTATGCCGCGTCGAAAGCGGCGGTGAGCTGCTTCACCGAGGCGCTGCACCACAACCTCGTGTCGGAGGGCACGCAGCTCCGGGCGTCGGTCTTCTATCCGGCTGGCGGGCTGCAGCGCACCGGCCTGTTCACGGCATCACGCAACCGGCCGGAGCATTTGCAGCGGGTCGGCGAGGGGACGGGCCGGGCCAGCATGTCGTTCGACGAGATGAAGGCGCTCCTGGAGAAAGCGGGCCGCGACGTGAAGGAGGCCGATCTCGACGCGCAGGGGGATTTCGTGGTCGAGCAGACGGTCGCTCGTCGCTACATCATCACGATGGATCTGCGCGACACGGTCGATCTGCTCCACCGCCGAGCCGACGCCATCGCCACCTTCGACGTCCCACCGCACCATGGCATGCCCAAGATGACCTGACGGTGAACGTGTTGTCGTTCGACGTCTTCGCTCGGCCGACTTACCAGTCGTGCATGAGGCCGGCGACGACGCGAGGGATCCAAAGGTCGGCCATTTCGGCGCCGGTGTGGTCGCCCTGACCCTCGAAGATCGTCAACGCGAGCAGCTGGTAGACGGTGTTGATCTGATAGGCCGCCTTCGCGCCCCGACGCAGTTCGGCGATGTCGAACTCCACGCCGTGGCTCGTCAGTCGCTCGTGGTAGTGGGCCAGGAGCGAGTCGATCGACCCGATCCGTTCGGTATCGAGACAGCTACTGAGGAGATAGCCGACGTCGTAGCCGGGGTGCCCGCGCGAAACCAGCGCCCAGTCGAGCATGATCGCCGTGCCGTCCGGGGCGAACATGAAGTTGTCGCTGCGGGTGTCGCCATGCACCAGGGCGTAACGGGTGTTGGTCAGCTCGACCGCCTCGGGAAAGGCAACGATGGCGGCTTCCATGCGGGCCCGCTCGGCCGGCCCCATCCAGGCGTAGCGCTCGGTGGCGGCGTCGAGCGATGCGGTGCGGGCAACATCGCTCAACAGGGTCGGGGTCGACGTGATCATGTAGACGAACGTCTCGTCGTCGGCGTCGAGCTCAGGGGAACGCCAGAACGCGGCGTGGAGTCCGGCCAGCGCGTCGAGCGCAGCTCGCAGTTCGGCATCGCCGGGTGGATCTTCCAGGTCGTAGACCGTGCCGGCGTCGCCCATGTCTTCGATGAGCAGCGCATAGCGGCGTTTCGTGGGCCGGAGGTATTTGACGGTGTTGCGAGAGATCAGTCGTTTCACCGCAACCGGCAGCGACTCGATGATCTTGACCACGACCGGTCCGGGCTGGCCGTGGGAGCCAGGGTCGTAGTCGCCGCCGAGGTACGACGGCGTGCGGACGGGGATGCGGTCGGCGTAGCGCTGGTAGAAGCGGATCTCTCGGGCGTATGCGTCGTAGGACTCGGTGACGCCGCGGGTTTGGGCTTGTGAGGCGGCGAATTTGGCGACGGCGGTTGCGGGCGCACCGTCGCCGGCGATGCGGACCCGGACCGTCTGCCCCGTCATGCCGACGCCGCCGCCGAGCGGCTCGATCTCGATGCCGTCGACCGCACAGGCCGTGCCGGCGGCATGCAACGCATCGCTCACCCACGAGGCGGTGAGCTGATCAGGAGTGCTCGGAATGAACGCATCCTTGGGCTTGGGCATCGCCGCGGACCTTAGTTGGTCTCGGCGGTCGGACTGTCATGCCCACTAGCGTCGCAACCACATGACACTCGATGAGACACCGACACCGACGGACATGGTTGGGCTGCTGGAGGGCATCGCGACGACTCGTTCGATTCGCCGTTACCTCGATGAGCCGGTGCCCGATTCCGTACTGCGTGACGTGTGTTTCGCGGCGAGCCGAGCGCCGAGCGGGAGCAATCGCCAGCTGTTTCGGATGATCGTGTTGACCGACGGACCGGTGGCGACGCAGGCCAAAGCGCTCGTGGCGGAGGGCGCCCAGACCCTCTGGGCGGCCAAGCGCCGCAACGACGGTTACGAGGACGGCAGCGGCGCAGCGGACGATTCGCCCAAGGCCCGGATGGCCCGCAGCATGGACGCCTATGTCGACGGTCTGGCGTCGGTACCGGCGTTGATCTTCCCGACCCTGATTCGTCACCGGGAGCCAACGCCGACCGAAGGGGCGTCGGTGTATCCGGCGATGCAGAATTTGCTGCTTGCGGCACGCGGCCTCGGCTACGGCGGGGTTGTCACCATGTGGCATGCCACGGTCGAACCGCAGCTTCGGGCCCTGCTCGAGATGCCTGATGACGTCTTGCTGGCAGCGACGGTGACCCTCGGCAAGCCGGTTGGCGGTCACGGTCCGGTGCGGCGACGACCGCTCGATCACTTCGTGTACGACGGCGTGTGGGGGCAGACACCGGAGTGGGCGGTCGATCCGCCCGGGACCCGCCATACCAGTGCCGGGCCACCGACGTCCGCGTGATTTCGCCCCGCTCCCGCCCGGTGTCATAGAGTCCGTCCCGCTCGATCAACTCCGGGGGGACAGGTGAGCGAGAACGACGCAGCGAGCGCGGAGGGAACCGCTGCATCCGCGCTGACCGCTGCCGTTCTCGACGAGGAAGCAGCCCGGCAGGCGAGCCAAGCCGAACGCTCGGCCGATGTCGTGTTCGCCGATGATCTGTTGCCCGGCGTCGGTGGCGAGGAGATGCCCCTGAAAGAGGGGCTACGCAAGGGCGGGTTCTACACCTTCGTGGTGTTGTTGTTGCTCAACTCGCTCGACGAGCTGGAACAGGCGGCGATCAACATTCTCGGGCCGGACATCGCGGAGACGTTCGGCGTGTCCGACGGCACGATCACGTTCATCTCGACGGCATCGGTGGCGTTCTTCGTGCTGGGTGCTGGACCGATGGGGTGGCTCGCCGATCGGATGCGCCGCGGCCCGATCGTCGGAGTCGCGAGCCTGGCGTTCGGTTTCTTCACCTTCTTGTCGGGTGCTGCGGTCAACGCCTTCATGTTGTTCGTGGCGCGGTTCTTCACCGGCATCAGCAAGGCCAACACCATCACGGTGCATTCGACCCTGCTGGCCGACACGTATCCGATCGCCACCCGGGGCCGCATGTACGCCACCAACGCGGGCGTGGGTCGGGTCACCCAGGCCGCATCGCCGATCCTGGTGGGCGGCATTGCGGCGATTGCCGGTGGCGCAGCGGGCTGGCGATGGGCGTATTTCATTCTCGGCATCCCGGTCGCGGCGTTGGCGATCGCGGCGTTCTTCATTCCGGAGCCGGAGCGAGGCCAGTGGGAGAAGAAGGATGTGCTCGGGTCGGGGCTGGAGGCCCAGGACGAGGTCGCCATCTCGGTGGAGGCGGCGTTCGCCCGGATCTGGCGCATCGACACGATCCGTTACATGACCTTTTCGATGGCGGCGATCGGCTTTGCGTTGTTCCCCGCCCAGTCGATCCAGAGCTTCTTCCTGGAGGAAGAGTTCGGCCTCGACGCCTTGCAACGGGGCTTTGCCGTCGCCCCTGCGGGGATCTTCTTGATCGCGTTCTTGCCGTGGGTCGGTCGCCGCTTCGACCGGACCTTCCGGGAAGATCCGGATCGGGCGCTGCGCATCCTCGGCCTGCTCTTGCTTCCGGCAACGCTGCTCGTGCCGCTGCAGTATTCGATGTCGAGCATCTTCGACACTCGGCTGGCATTCGACTTCGGGTTCGGGAGCGCGTCGATCGAAGCGGCCCTGCTTGCATTCGTGTTGGTCGGGGCGATCAACCTCACGTTCCTCGGCGCTGCGTTTGCGATGATCCAGCCGTCGATCCAGGCGGTCGTGCCCTATCGGCTCCGGGGGATGGGCACGGCGATCATCACCTTCTTCATGTTTGCGATCGGCGGCATCGGCGGCGGGCTGGTCTCGGCGTTCTTGCAGGATGCGATCGGTGAACGCTCGACGATCATCATCCTCACCGTGTTGTTCATGCCGATCGGTGGTTTCTTCGTCATCCGCGGTTCGGGGCGGCTGCGTCGAGATCTCAGCCTGGTGGTCGCTGAACTCCAGGAGGAGCAGGAAGAACAGGCTCGGCAAGCGGCCGACCCGGAGACGATCCCGGCGATCCAGGTCAACCAGGTCGACTTCAGTTACGGCCAGGTGCAGGTGCTGTTCGACGTGTCGTTCGAGGTGAAGAAGGGCGAATCGCTGGCGCTGCTCGGCACCAACGGGGCTGGCAAGTCGACGATTCTCAATGTCATCACCGGGCTCGGCACCCCGGAGCGCGGCGTCGTGCGGCTGAACGGGCGCACGATCACGTTCGCGACTCCGGAGATCCGTGGCGCGCTCGGCATCGAGATGTTGCCGGGCGGCAAGGGCACGTGGCAGTCGATGTCGATCGCCGACAACCTGGAGATGGGTGCCTTCCGCTATCGCCGGGACCGGGCGGATGTCCGTCGCCGAATCGACCGAGTGCTCGAGCTGTATCCGGCGCTCGCCGATCGTCTCGACGAAAAGGCCGGCGATCTCTCGGGCGGCCAGCAGCAGATGCTGGCGCTGGCCCGGGTGATGCTGCACGAGCCCGACGTGTTGATCATCGACGAGCTCAGTTTGGGGCTCGCGCCGACCGTCGTGCAGGACTTGCTCGGCCACATCGACCGGTTGCGCGATGCCGGTCAGACGATGATCATCGTGGAGCAGTCGCTCAATGTGGCGCTGGCCATCGCCGATCGGGCCGTGTTCTTGGAGAAGGGCCAGGTTCGGTTCGAGGGTCCCGCCCAGGAGTTGGCGGAGCGCGACGATCTTGCTCGCGCGGTCTTCCTCGGGACGGAGGGCGGCTGATGGGAACCCAGCTGCTCGGCGTGCTCGGCCTCTTCGAGGGGCCCGCCCCGACCCGGGGGATCTGGTTCACCGGGTTCGTCAACGGCCTGGTGACGGGTCTGCTCGCGATGGGGATCGTGTTGATCTACCGCTCGACGAAGGTGATCAACTTCGCGGTCGGCAACATGGGTTTGCCCGGCGCTTCGCTGTTTGCGTTGCTCGTCATCAATTGGGGTTGGCCGTTCTGGCCCGCGTTGATCGCAAGCCTGGTGATGGGCGCGGCGATCGGGCTTGCGATCGAGCTGATCGTCGTCTGGCGGCTCTTTCATCGGCCTCGGGTGATCTTGCTGGTGGCCACGGTCGGGTTGGCGCAGCTGCTGGCGGCAGCCAACCAGGCGTTGCCCGGGGTCGACACCGACCAGGCCCAGATCCGCTTCCCGACCGCGATCGGCACCCAGTGGGACGATGTGATCGGGCTCAGCGTCACCGGCCCCCAGTTGCAGATCCTGATCGTCGTGCCAGCCATCGCAGCCGTGCTTGCGCTGTGGCTCAACCGCACGACGTTCGGCAAGGCCGTCACCGCGTCGGCGGACAACGCAAGCCTGTCTCGGCTCGCCGGCATCAGTCCCCGCACCATCTCGACGGTCGTGTGGACGGTCGGCGGCTTCCTGGCGACGCTGTCGATGATCCTGCTGAGCAGCGGCGGGCCGAGCACCGGCGTGTCGAACCTCGGTGCGTTGACGCTCAACCTGGCGTTGTGCGCGGCGGTGATCGGCGGGATGACCTCGTTCACGAAAGCGATGGCCGGGGGGATCGGGATCGGGCTCGCGGTCAACGTCTTTCGCTGGTACTACCCGTCTGAGGTCGGGTTGAGCAGCTTCATTTTCTTCCTGGCCGTCGTGATCGCCGTCTACTGGCAGAGCCGGTCCCCCGACGAGGGCGCGATGGCGTTCACGCCGAAGGTCCGGCCGGTACCGGAGCATCTGCGCCAGGTGTGGTGGATCCGCAATCTGCCTCGCCTGACCGTCGGCGCATTGCTCGCAATCGCGTTCACTTTGACGTGGTGGCACGAGTCGATCGGTTTCTTGGACATGCCGCCGTCGCGGTTCTTCCTCTACTCGACCGTCATCGTCTTCGCCCTGTGCGCAGCGTCGGTCACGGTCGTCACCGGATGGTCGGGGCAGCTGTCGTTGGCACAGATGGCGTATGCCGGACTCGGTGGCCTGCTGGCGTTCCACCTTCATTCCGGTTTCTCGATGGATGTCGGGCTGGGCGCCACCCGGTTCGTGCAGTTCGAGCTCGTCGGTGTGACCCAGGGCTGGTCGATCATCATCGCGGCGTTCATCACGGCCGCCATCGCGGCGCTGACCGGCATCAGTGCGCTGCGGGTGCGGGGCTTGTTGCTTGCGGTGTCGACGTTTGCGTTTGCGATCGCGGCGCAGCAATACCTGTATCGCCGACCGATCTTCAGCGCCGGCGAGCGCGCGCCGTCGATTGAACGGGGCACGTTCTTCGGCGCTGACCTGTTCGACCAGCGCAACTTCTTCTACTTCACGTGTGCGTCAGCGCTGGTGGTGCTTGTGATCCTCAATCACCTCCGCCGGTCGGGCGTCGGGCGTCGGATCATCGCCGTGCGTGACAACCCGGACACGGCGTCGGCCTACACGGTCAGCCCAACCCGGACCAAGCTCCTGGCATTCGCCCTGGCCGGTTTCGTCGCTGGCATCTCGGGCGGTCTGTTCGCCAATCTCTTGCCGTCGATCCGCTACTCCGATGCCCACTTCCAGATCGCCGACTCGTTGCAGGTGGTCGGGATCGCGGTGATCGGCGGGCTCGGGTCGATCACCGGCGCAGTGCTCGGTGCGGTCTGGGTGAAGGGGCTCCCGGCGTTCTGGCCCGACAACGAACTCGTGCCGCTGTTCACGTCGTCGATCGGCCTTCTGGTCGTGTTGATGTACTTCCCGGGCGGGTTCATCCAGATCGCAAACAGCGCTCGTGACGGGTTGATCGCATTCGCCGAGCGGCGGCTGGGGTTGTCCCCCACGACGGGGTCCACCGTGGAAGCCCCGGCGAGCTTGGCCACCGCCGACACTGCCGACCGGGGCCTGCCCGAGACGACGCTTTCGATCTCTGACGTGCGGGTGGCGTTCGGCGGCAACCTGGCGGTCGCTGGCGTGTCACTCGATGTGCGCCGCGACGAGATCGTCGGGCTGATCGGCACGAACGGGGCGGGCAAGTCGACGCTGATGAACGCGGTCGGCGGCTATGTGCCGTCGACCGGCACGGTCTCGTTGCTCGGCACCGACGTCACCGGCAGGTCGCCGTCGCAGCGGGCGGCGCTCGGGTTGGGCCGTACGTTCCAGGCGGCGACGCTCTTCCCGGAGCTGACGGTGCGCGAGACGGTGCAGGTTGCGCTCGAGGCTCGCCATCGTTCGTCGTTCGTGCGCGCAGCGCTGTTTCTCGACGGGCGGGCCGAGCGTCGCCAGCGGGCCGAGGCCGATGAGCTGATCGGCTTCTTGGGCCTCGGCCGGTACGCGGATGCCTTCATCAGTGACCTCTCGACGGGCACTCGCCGCATCGTCGAGTTGGCCGGCCTGTTGGCGGTTGGGGCCAAGGTGTTGTGTCTCGACGAACCGACGGCCGGTGTGGCGCAGCGGGAGACCGAGGCGTTTGGTCCGTTGATTCAGGAGATCCGGCGGGAGTTGGGCGCGTCGATGTTGATCATCGAACACGACATGCCGTTGATCATGAGCATCTCTGACCGGGTGTACTGCCTGGAGTCGGGCGGGGTGATCTCCGCCGGCGATCCCGAGGCGGTGCGCAATGACCCGACCGTGATCGCCAGCTATCTGGGCACCGACGAACGAGCGATCGCCCGATCCGACGCCAGTCGCTGACCCGGGTAGGAGCAGCGGCGGCTACGGTCATCGCCATGGGACGGAGCTTCATCGACGACAAGATCTACGACTATGTGATCGAGCATTCGACACCGCTCGATGCGGTCCAGCAGTCGTTGCGCAAGGAAACCAAAGCCAAGACCGGCGACTGGGCAGGTATGCAGATCGGGCCCGACCAGGTCGCGTTCATGTCGATCCTGACCGCTGCGCTCGCTCCACAATTCGTCGTGGAGGTCGGGACGTTCACCGGCACCTCGTCGCTCGCGGTCGCCGGTGCCCTGCCCGACGGAGCCCGCATGCTGTGCTGCGACGTGTCGGAGAAGTGGACGTCGATCGCACGCGACCACTGGGAGCAGGCCGGCGTCGCCGACCGCATCGAGCTCGTGATCGCACCGGCCGAAGAGACGCTGGCCGCGCTCCCCGACGACCAAACCATCGATCTTGCGTTCATCGACGCCGACAAGACCGGCTACCGGACCTACTACGACATCATCGTGCCGAAACTCTCCGAGCGAGGGCTGCTCTTGATCGACAACACGATCTGGGGCGGCGCCGTCGCCAAGAAGGCCAAGAAGAACGACGACGACACCCTCGCACTGCAACAACTGAACGACTACATCGTCAACGATGCTCGGGTGGAAGTCGCCCAGCTCTCGATCGGCGACGGCGTCACCATGATCCGCCGCCGCTGACCCCTCTCACGACGACGCTTGGTCATCGGTCGCCGGGGCGGGTTCGTGGGTCTCGATCGTCGCCGGAACAGGCGGCGGGGCCAACGGGTGATCACCTTGATGACGGAACCACACCGTCTGCTGCGGGAACGGGATCTCGATGCCGGCCTCGTCGAGCGCCTCTTTCACCCGCAACCGGATCTCTCGCTCGACCGACCATTGCATCGACGGCTCCGTCTTCACCACCAACCGGATCGCGATCCCGCTCGCACCGAGGTTCTGGATACCCCACACCTCGGGACGCTCCATCAATTCGTCGCCACCCCAGTCGGGGTCTTCCCACATTTCGTCGGCGACACGCTGGATGACGCCCTGGGCGTACCGCAGGTCGACGTCGTAGGCGACCTCGACATCGATCAGCGCCCGTGACCACAGCTGGCTGTAGTTGCCGACCCGGCTGATCTCGCCGTTCGGGATGTGCCACACGGTGCCGTGCACATCGCGCAGCGTCGTCGACCGCAGCGACACCTCCTCGACGGTGCCGGTGGCAGGGCCGATGTCGATGACGTCGCCGACGCCGTATTGATCTTCGATCAGCATGAACAAGCCTGAGAGGAAGTCCTTCACGATCGACTGCGCACCGAAGCCGAGCGCGATGCCGCCGATGCCGGCACCGGCGATGAGCGGCGCGAGATCGATGTCGAGTTGGCCGAGCACCAGCAGTGCCGCCACGCTCCACACCGCCGCGGTGACGATGCTGCGCAACACGAGCGCGATCGTCTCCGCCCGGGCTTCGGCCCGCTTGTGGGCGGTCTCCTCGATCAGGAGGCGGCCCGGCCCCCGGGCCCGCAGCTGATCGAGCGTGGTGTTGCTCTTCGGGTTGGCGATCGCCGTTGTGAACCGCACGACGGTGCGTTGGAGAATTCGGGCGATGATCCAGGCCGCCAGCACGATCAGCGCGATGCGGATCGGCCGGTCGAGCACCCAGACGGCGGCGACCGCCAGGAACTCGTTGTCGGTCCACTCGAAGACCTTTTCGCACGAATAGCTCGGGTCGATGCCGCACGCATCGGTGAGCGCGTCGGTTGTCTGGGCCAGCACCACGTCCATGGGGCGACGGTACGCGGCACGCCGAACTGGCCGGTGGATCGTGGCCAGAGGCGCAGAAGTCAACAAATCGCTACAATTTGCTGGCATGTACCAGTTTCGGCTCGGAAAAGCTGCGGATCTGCTGGGTATCAGCCCCGATACGTTGCGTCGGTGGGCCGATCAGGGCCGGGTCGCCACGGTGCGCACCGAGGGCGGTCAGCGCGAGATCGAGGGTGCTGAGCTGGCCCGGTTTGCGCTCGAGCTCGGCGATCAGCCAGCCGGTGACGCCGACTCGGTGTCGGCCCGCAACCGGTTTCCGGGGCTCGTCACTCGGGTCGTTCGTGACACGGTGATGGCGCAGGTCGAGATCCAGGCCGGCCCCCATCGCGTGGTGTCGTTGATTTCGGCCGAGGCGGTCGATGCGTTGGGGCTCGCACCGGGCGTACCTGCCGTGGCATCGATCAAGTCGACGAACGTCGTGGTCGAACGGGCGACGTGAACGGGCCGTGGCTCCCGTGGCGCAGCGCCCTGGTGTTGGCCGGTGCGGTGGGGTTGGCGTCGGTCATCGCCCTCATCTGGGGCTGGTCGAGCCTCGATCGAGATGACGAGTCGGCCCTCATTGTTTTGGCGCCGTCGTCGCTGGCGCCGGTGCAAGATGCGCTCGACGCCGCCCTCGAAGCTGAGCTGGGCGAGGCGCCGCAGTGGAACTTCAGCGGCAGCCAGTCGATCGTCGCCCAGATCGCCGATGGCGCGCCGGTCGACGTGATCGTGACCGCCGATGAGCTGTCGTATCTCGCTGCTCGAGCCGCATCGGCGGGACGGTTCGAGTTCCGTACGGAGCTGACGTTGGCCGAGAACCACCTGGTGCTCGCCGTCGCCGCCGGAAACCCGGGAGGCGTCGATGGGCTCGCAACGCTCGACGATCCCGATCCGCTCATTGGCGTGTGCGCACCGGTCGTGCCGTGTGGACGGTTGGCAGCAACCGCGATGGCCGGCCTGGGGGCGGAGATCGACGCCGACACCGAGGAAACGAGCGTGCGGGCGTTGACGGCAAAGCTCGTCTCGGGCGAACTCGACGCGGGCCTCGTCTATCGAACGGACGCCCGCGCGGCCGGGCTCGACGTGATCGCCGTCGACGGGCTCGATGCGTTCACCAACACCTACTGGGGTGGCGCCAACGACCGGGGCCGGGCGGTGCTCGATTTCCTGGCCAGCGATGAGGGTCAGGCGATCTTGCGTGCGGCAGGGTTTGGCTCGTGAGCGCGCCGACCCGCCGGCCGCCGGCGCTGCTGCTGGTGCCCGCCGTCGCCGGGGTGGCGTTGGTGATCGTGCCGATCGTCGGGTTGTTGCAGCGGGCGCCGTGGTCGTCGCTCGTCGACCGGCTCACCGATGATGCCGTGCTCGACGCCATGCGGGTGTCGGTGCTCGTCAGCGTTGCTGCGGCGGTCGTGGCGACGGTGCTCGGCTTGCCGCTGGCGTGGTTGTTGGCTCGCCACGACGGCCGGGTCGCGGCGATCGTTCGGGCGGCTGTGCTCGTGCCGATGGTGTTGCCGCCAGTGGTGGGCGGAACCGCGCTGTTGTTTGCGCTCGGGCGTCGGGGATTGGTCGGTCAGTGGCTCGACGAGTGGTTCGGCGTCACCTTGCCGTTCACGACGACGGGCGCAGTGGTTGCCGCGTCCTTCGTGGCGCTGCCGTTCTTCGTCACGACGGTCGAAGCTGCGCTTCGTCAGGCCGGTGCCGATCTCGAGGAAGCGGCGGCCGTGGCGGGTGCGGGTCCGTTGACGGCGTTCGTGACGGTCACGGTGCCGGCGTCACGCGACGCGATCCTGGCGGGGGTTGCGCTTGCGTGGGCTCGGGCGCTGGGTGAGTTCGGGGCGACGATCACCTTCGCCGGCAACCTGGCCGGCGAGACCCGCACCTTGCCGTTGGAGATCTTCTTGGCGCTGGAGTCTGATCCGGCGTCGGCGGTCGCAGTGAGCGTGCTGCTGCTCGGTGTCAGCTTGGCGGTGCTGCTCGCCCTTCGTGGACGGTGGTTCAACCGTGGCCGTTGACGAGCTTCGAGTTCGGGGCCGGATCCGACGAGGCCTGCAAGGTCGCTCCGATCCCGGGGGAAACCAAAGTCTGGCAATACGTGAGCCTCACCAAACGCGTCAACCTCATCGACTCGCCCGGCGTCGT
>JBCCYT010000079.1:0-19396 GCA_039188975.1 Actinomycetota bacterium | reverse complement strand
CGGGTCTCGGTCAGCCGGGCTTGAAGCGCCGCAAGCGTCGTTGCGTGGGCCGGGTCGGTGGCCAGGTTGACCGCTTCGATCGGGTCAGCGTCGAGGTCGTACAGCTCCCACTGATCGGGGATTGGCTCGGTCCGGTACGCCGGCCCGGCGGGGCCGCGTACGGACAGGTGCCGCACGTGCGGGTCGGACCAGGTTGCGGGATCGTCGAACGTGCGAGCGATCTTGTAGATCACGCCGTCGCGCTCGACGACGATGCCTTCGACGTTGGTGGCAGCGTGGGCAGGAATCCGGATCTGCATCGGGAAGGGCGGCTCTGGATTGCCTCGGGCGCGGGCCATGGCGCTGGCGGAACCATCGCCCTCGAGCATGTTGTCCCGAGTGATCAGGTACACCGCCTCGCCACTCGGTACGGCGTCGGGTGACACCAGCAGCCCGCTCACGTCCCGACCGGGGAGCGGGTGCACCTCGGTGTGGGTTTGTCGCAGCGTTGCTGCCAGCGTTGCCTCGTCGGCGCCGGCGAAGCCGAGCAGTGTCGGCAGGAGATCGATGTGACTGGTCGGCGTGCGGTCGATCACGGCGGCGGTTGTCGGCTGCGCACCGACGCGGACGATCTGGAACGGCACCCGGACCGCTTCGTCGTAGAGCTGGTACCACTTCTGGTGCAGCCCGCCGTGGGCACCGAGGAGGTCGCCGTGGTCGGCGGAGAACACCATGACGGCATCGTCGGCGTGGTCGACCACGGCTTGGCGAACCCGATCGATGGGGCCGTCGACATCGTGGTGGAAGCGGTAGTAGAGCTCGCGGTATTCGTCGAGGTTCTGCTCGTAGGTTCGCTTCACGATCGGCGAGATCGCATAGCCGGAGTAGTAGGCGTCGCGGTACGCACTGTGCAGCGCCGGCTTGGTCGACAGGTCCTCGTTGGCGGTCGGCGGTGCTGGGACTGCGGGTGGTGGCGCCACCGACGGCGGGAACGGTTTACCGGTGCGCATGAAGAGCGGCAGCAACACGATGTCGTGGGGGTTCACGAACGAGCAGATGAGGAGGAACGGCTTCTGGGCGTCGGCGTCGCCCGCCGCTCGACGGGCGTAGCGATCTTCCAACCAGGCGACGGTGCGATCGGCAAAGAGCGGGTCACGGATGTACCCCGAGTTCGCGATCTCACCGCCGTGCGGTTCGGGCCCGACCCAGCCGCTGAATCCGAAGTCGTCGAGTGGATCTGCGTCGAGGTAGGCCTGCACCGCTTCGGGGATGACGTGCCCATCGCTCGTGTTCGTGGCGAGCGGCCGGCCGTTGACCATCAGGTCGGCATGCGAGACATGCCACTTGCCGTCGTAGTGCGTGTCGTAGCCCGCCGCTCGGAACCAATCTCCGATGGTCGGGACCTCCCCGGGCCGAAGCCACCGCATGCGGGTGTCGCCGTGAAGCTTGCCGAGGCCGTCGGTCTGCGTGACACCGTGCACGTCGGGGTACTGGCCGGTGAGCAACGTTGGCCGGCTCGGGACGCAGGCGGTCGAGGCCACATAGTGCCGTTGGAAGTCGACGCCGTTGTCGGCGAACCACTTTCGCGCCGGCAGGTGTTCGTCGCGCCACGCCCGCAGCTCGTCGTTTTCGTATGGCGGCGCAGCCCGTTCTTCGTCGGTGAGGATGATGATCAGGTCGGGGCGGTTCATGCGGACTGCCGTTCGGCTGCGTTCACGAGGTCGTCGACCAGTGAGCGGTTGGTTGCGCCGACGCGTCGGGCCACCGCTTTCGCGGCGATCTTCATCGGCGGTCGAGGACCCGGTTCGATCGTGGCGGTGAGCTCGACCGATGTGCCATCGCCGTCGGCGGCGAGGCGCCAGCGATTCTCGGCTCGACGGATGAGGGGTGGGAGCCCGACGATCTCGTAGGCCATCTCCTGGCCCGGCTCCCAGGCCACCACATTTTCGATGAGCACCGTCGATCCGAGCGCAACCCGACGGCTCGCATCGAGCCCGGCCGGGGTGGCGGTCATCGCGCTGGAATGATCGATGGCCCCAGCCCACGTGGCGAGCGCGAAGTAGTCGCCCAGCACTCGCCACACCTCAGCGGGAGCGGCTGCTGCTCGACCGCGATGCACGACGGTTTCGGTCATGGGCTGGGCTCCAGGAGCCGGCCCAGCGCGGCGATGAGCGTGGCGGTCGCCGCCCGTTTCGACAGTCCCTGATCGAACCGCATCACTTCGATCGCCTCGAAGGTGACGAGCAGGGTGACGGCATTGGTGAGCGCGTCGCGTTCGTCGGCGGGAAGCGCATCGAGGTCGGCCCGGAAGTGGGCCCGAGCGTGCTTGCGCATCCGGGACTTGTTTCGGGCCTGGTTGTCGGCCAGCAGGTCATTGAGGGGGGCTCGCATCCGGGCCGCTCGGGCGACGGGGGCGATGCGTTCATAGAGCTGGACTCGATGCTCGACATATTGCTCGATTCGCCCGGCGAGGTCGTCGGCAACCGGTTCGGTGAGCTGCACGAATGGCTCGATGGCCGCGAAGTGACGCTCGATGGCGACCTTGTAGAGCTCGTCGAGATCTTCGAAGTAGCGAAACACGCTGCGATGCGACACCCCGGACCGCTCGGCGATCTGGTCGAGCGACGGGTTGAGCATGCCTTCCCGGTAGAACCCGAGGATGGCGTCGACCACCGTCTCGCGGTTGCGGTCTCGGCGAGCCCGCCGACCATCGATCGACGGGACGTTTTCCGCTGATGTCATCGGTGTCCGGGCGCCATGTAGAACCACACCGGGAACGGACCTTCGGCGTCCTTGATCGCCTCCCGGGCGGCCATCACGACCTTGCCGGCCTCGGTGGTTTCGTAGAACCAGGCCTCGGCCGCTCGGCCTGCCGGCGGCGGCCCGTCGACGAGCTCGGTCGCTGCTTCCTCGTAGTAGGTGCGGATGTCGTGCACGAGCGAAATCGTGTTCTTGCCGGGGATGCCGGCGTCACTCCACGGCGTGCCATCGACGATCGACTGCAGGACCTCGATCGCGCCTTCGATCTCGTCAGCGGTGATCGACCGTCCCACGCCGGTCGCCCCACGTGCTTCGACGGCCCGGTCGTAGGCGTTGCGGATCCCGCGGATCTCCTGTGCAGCGGCCGAGGCGTTGGCGTCGAACGCCGGAGGGATCGCACAGCTCAGGGGTGTCTCGTCGGCTTCGATGACCTCGGGGTGATGAACCAGGACTGGGCCAGACGCCTCGTCGAGCAGGGCAAACGCTCGGCGCAGCACATCATGTTGAAACTCGGCGTCTTGGGGATGGCCGAGTGGTCGACCCAGCGGGAAGTCGGCCCACAGGGCACGGGGTGGTTCCATGCGTTCCGCGACGGAAAGGGTCGACGCCAGCGTGACCGTCGCAATGCCGGCCTTTTCGATGACATGGGCGAGCGCACTCACGGTGCGCGTGCAGAGCGGTCAAACGGGTGTGAGCAGCACCACGTCGACACCATCGGCGGCGAGCTGGGCTGCGGCGGCCGGGCCGGTGTCGTGGATGATGGTGGCGACGTCGTCGGGCTGGTTTCCGGCGAACGCGACGTGGCGGTCGGCGACCGAGCCGATCGTGCCATCGGCTGCGAGTTCTTCGAGCCGGTCGATCGGGAAGACGACGTTGTAGTCGAGGGTGAACCCGCTGCGATCGAAGTTGGGCGACCAGTGGCCGAGGATGAGGTCTCTCGCTTCTCGCGGAATCCAGCGGAAGGTCGTGTCTCCTTGGGTGAAACGATCGTCGTCGGCCGTGTGGATGGCGGCCGATGTCACGATGGCGACCTTTGCTTCGGCCAGCGGCTTCGGGGTGACGAAGGCCGGATCATCGAAGGTGGGCACGGGGAAGTTGTCCCCGAGGGTTCGCATTGCAACGTCGCCTGACATGGCGATGATCGTACTGTTGTGTCAGTCACCCTGCCAAAAGACAGCGAAGGGATCTTCCGATGTCAGGACGAGACCTGGCCGCGGCCCCGGGCTTCGATTTCTGCTCGACGGTCACCGAATCCGTCGCGATCGAATCCGCCTCGTTCCATCCACGACCGGTTGACCTCGCGTTCGACGGTGAGCCCATCGCCCGGCGCGACCGAGGTCGCGGCCCAGTACAGGCGCTTCATGGCCGAAACCGCGGCGCTCTCGACACTGGCGATGTCTGCGGCCACCGTCCGGGCGCGATCGAGAAGCTCGTCGTGCGCCACGACGTCGTTGACGAGTCCCCAGTCGAGGGCCCGGGCCGCGTCGACATAGTTGCCGGTGAAGCTCATCTGCCGGGCCCGGCGCACGCCGACGGCTCGCGGCAACTCCACCGAGAGGGACCAACCGGGCAAGATGCCAACCCGAGCGTGCGTGTCGGCGAACGAAGCCCGTTCCGACGCGATCAGGAAGTCGCACGCAAGCGCGAGTTCGAGGCCACCGGTCACCGCCGGCCCGTTGATGGCGCCGATGACCGGCGTGCCGAGATCGGCCGGGATGGGGTGCGCTGACCCTCCCCCACCGAGCGTTCCGTTTGCGACGTCGTTGAGATCGAGACCCGCACAGAACGCCGGGTCAACCCCGGTGAGCACGATTGCGGCAATCTCGGGGCTGGCGTCGAGCGCAGCGATGGCCTCCCGCAACCCGCCGATGAGCAGCGAATTGAGCGCGTTGCGGACCCGGGGCCGGTTGAGCCAGATCGTGGCCACCGGGCCGTCGACCTCGACGTGCAGGACATCATCCATGCGCTCCGGTTTATCATCCGGGCATGGAACACAACATCGGGCAGTGGGTCGCCAAGCGAGCCCTCCTCAACCCCAAGACCGAAGCGGTTGTCGACATCACCAGCGGCCGCCGCCAGACCTACGTTGAGCTCGATGCTCGATGCAACCAGATGGGCAATGCGCTCGTCGGAGGCGGCCTCGAAAAGGGTGACCGCGTCGCCACCTTGTTGATGAACGGCCCCGAGTTCATCGAGACGTTCTTCGGTGCGGCCAAGGTCGGCGGCGTGATCGTGGCGCTCAACTGGCGCCTCGTCGCCGACGAGTTGTCGTTCATCCTCACCGACTCGGCCGCCTCCACGCTGGTGTTCGGTACCGCCTTCAACGAGGTGGTGACCGAACTGCAGTCGCGCGGGACCGACGGCACCCAGATCACCCGCTGGATCCATGTCGGTGATGCCGCCGACCGCCCCGACTTCGCCGAGGGGTACGAGGACATGATGAGCGCGTCGTCGACGGCCGCCATCGAAAGCACGGCCGGTGGTGACGACCTGCTGTTCGTCATGTACACGTCGGGCACGACGGGCTTGCCCAAGGGGGCGATGCACAGCCACAACACCTCGATGTGGGGCTGCCTCACCGCCAACGTCACCGCCGACACCCGCTACGGCGACAACTATCTGATCTGTTTGCCGCTGTTCCACGTCGGTGCGCTCAACCCGATGTTGTCGATCATCAATCTGGGTGGCACGGCGACGATCATGAGCGAGTTCGACCCGGTGCGCATCTGGGAGGTGTTCGGCGAAGAGCAGATCACCGTCACACTCGCGGTACCGGCGATGTTGCAGTTCATGCTGCTCACCTACGACAAGGACGCCCACGACACGTCGTCGCTGCGCTGGGTCATGTCGGGCGCCGCGCCGGTGCCGGTGAGTTTGATCGAGACGTACGCCGCGATGGACATCGAGATCCACCAGGTGTACGGCCTCACCGAGACGTGTGGCCCCGCATGCCTCATCTCTCCCGAAGATGCCCTCGACCGGGCCGGGTCGACCGGCAAGGAGTTCTTCTTCACCCAGGTGCGGGTCGTCAACGAGGCGGGTGACGACTGCGCACCCGACGAGCCGGGTGAGGTCCTGGTGAGCGGGCCGAACATCATGGTCGGGTATCTCAATCGAGAGGAGGCGACGGCCGAGGCGATCATCGACGGCTGGCTGCACACCGGCGACGTCGCCGTGATGGACGCCGACGGCTTCGTCTACATCCAGGATCGGGTGAAGGACATGATCATCTCGGGCGGCGAGAACGTCTATCCGGCCGAGATCGAAAATGCGATCTTCGGCATGGACGGGGTGAACGAGGTGGCCGTCATCGGCATTCCGTCGGAGAAGTGGGGCGAGTCGCCGATGGCGCTCGTCGTGCGAGCCGACGAGTCGGTCACCGAGGACGCGGTGCTCGATCATGTCTCCGGGAAGCTGGCGAAGTTCAAGCAGCCCAAGAAGGTCGAGTTCATCGACGCGATCCCCCGAAACCCGACCGGCAAGGTACTGAAGCGGGTGCTGCGCGATCAGTTCGAAGGCGTCAGCGCGGACTGACGTTCCCATCATGAACGTCCTCGTCATCGGGGGCACGGGACCAACGGGGCCGGCCATCGTGGCCGGCCTCGAATCGCGCGGGCATGCGGTCACGATCTGCCACACCGGCAATCACGAGCTCGCCGAGGTCGACCACCTTCCCCACATCCACACCGATGTCCGCGACCACGACGCGCTCACCGCGACGATCGGCGCGTCAGAGTGGGACGTGGCGATCGTGACCTACGGCCGGCTGCGCACGATCGCGGAGGTGCTCGCCGGCCGGGTCGGCCATTTCCTCTCGATCGGTGGCGGGCCCGCCTACCAGGGCTACTTCGATCCGGCCCGGCACGATCCGCCCGGCCTACCCGCACCGGTTGGGGAAGATGCGCCGACGAGTACCGAAGACGACGACGGCAAGTCGTACCGGATCGCGGCGACCGAACGGCTGGTGTTCGAACACCAGCCCGACGCGACCCACTTCCGCTACCCCTGGGTGTACGGGCCGCGGCAGCTCGCACCGCGCGAGTGGTCGGTGGTGCGCCGCATCCTCGACGACCGCCCTCACATCGTGCTAGCCGACGACGGCGCGATGCTGAACTCGTTCGGGTTCACCGAGAACCTCGCCCACGCGATCCTGCTTGCCGTCGATCAGCCCCAAGCAGCCAAGGGCGAGATCTTCAACGCAGCTGATGACGAGTGCCTCACCACCCGTCAGGTCGTGGAGATCTGCGCATCGACGCTCGGGCACGACTGGGAAATCGTGTCGATGCCGGCCGAGCTGGCCCGGCCGGCGTGGCCGCTGCTGGCCGGGCCGACCTCGCACCACCGGCTCTACGACACCTCCAAGCTGCGCCATCTGCTCAGCTATCGAGACGTCGTTCCCGCCCGGACCGCGGTCGCCCGCACCGCCCGATGGTTGGCCGAGCACCCGCCGCAGCGAGGCGGACAGACCGAACAGATCATCGAAGACCCCTTCGACTACGCCAACGAAGATCGGCTGATCGGCTGGTGGAAGCAGGCGATCAGCGACCCGCCCGCCCTCGACTGGTCCTTCCGACCCGGATTTGGCCTTGCCTACGCGGGCCCGGGGACGAGTTACCAACGGCCCGACACCCGGATCTGAACGTCACCACAAGGGTGATCTGAGGCGGTGATCTGCCGAAGCTGACGCCATGACGGCCGAGCTGGCAGCGATCAGCTACACCGACGAACTCACCTTCATGGACGCCGTGTCCGCCCTGCTGCACGAAGCGCAGCGGGAACGCGGCGCGACGTCGGTGTACCTCGCGAGCGGCGGCCACGCATTCACCGCGGAGCTTGCCGGCATCAGGGTGATGGCCGACAACCGGCTGGCCCAGCTCCTCGAACTCGAACAGACGATGACGTTCGTCGACGGCGAAGGCACCCGCACGGCCCGCCGGCTTCTGCAAGAACTCGCCGTGATACGGGTCTCGGTGGACCGTTGCAGCATCGGAACCACCGATGCGATCAACTACTACGACCAGCTCAACCTCGCGTATCTCGACGTCGTCGACACGATGATCTCGACCGCGCCCAGTACTCGCCTCCGAACCCTTCTCGTCGGTCACCTCGCGCTCATGCGAGCAAAGGACCTGACCGGCATGGAACGGGCGGTCATGTCGTGGGTCATCGGCGCAGACTCGTTCGATTCGGGTGCCGCCCTGTCCCTGGTGAGCTTGTTGGCGGCCCAGGAGTCACTGCTTCGCATCTTCGATCAGTCCGCCTCGGAACGAGTCCGCGCCCAGATGGCCCAGCTCCGATCTCACCCTGCGGTCGTGAAGAGCGTGGAGATGGAGATGGTCGTTCTTCGCAACGGGCGAGGCGACTTCGGCATCAAGCCCGGCGACTGGTTCTTGGCCAGCACCCAGCGCATCGATCTGCTCCGTCAGGTCGAACGACGACACCTCAAAGAGATCCGTGCCCTCGACCTCGCGGACGCCACCGAAGGCGACGACGCAATCGAGGAAGCGCTCGAAGGTGCCCTGCAAGCCATGCGGGAGATTCATCAGCTCGTCGACGAGGTCGACTCGGGCGAATCGAACCTGCGCGAACTCGTTCGCGGTCACGAAACCGCCCTCGACCGGGCCGGGTTCGAACTCGCCGCCGCCCAACGCACCGCTCGGGCACTCGCCAAGCTCGCCACGACCGACCCGTTGACCGGCCTCCCCAACCGCTCCGTCATCGATGACCTCATCGTCGCGGCGCTCGACCGGTATGCCGACGCCACCGGCACGATCGCGCTTCTCACCATCGACGTCGACCACTTCAAGACCTTCAACGACAGCCTCGGCCATGCCGCCGGCGACACGATCTTGCGTCATGTCGCAACCCGCCTCCGCAAGAGTCTTCGGCCCGGCGACATCGTCGCTCGGATGGGCGGCGACGAATTCCTGATCATCGCCGACCCCATCGACGACGAGTACGACGCGATGACGCTCGCTCGTCGCCTCCTCGAAGAGATCGCCGAACCGGTGATCATCGGTGGCCGCGAACTCCAGGTCGCGCTCAGCATCGGTGTTGCGGTTGCGGTTGGCCATCCGTCGGCGGAACGCCTCATCGGAAATTCCGACCTGGCGCTCTACAAAGCCAAGCGCGAAGGCCGGAGTCGAGTCGCCCTGTTCGACCAGTCGCTGCGGGAAGAAGCCGACCTCCGCCACGAAGTCGGGCAGGGGCTTCGCACGGCGCTGGAGACCGGCGCCATCGTTCCCTGGTATCAGCCGATCATCGACCTCGAGACCGGCTATCCGATGGCGGTCGAGGCCCTGGCGCGATGGATTGGCCCCGACGGTGTCCGACCCGCCGGTGAGTGGATCAGTGCCGCCGCCGTCGAAGGTCTGCTCCCCGCCGTGTCGGAACGTGTCGTCGATTCCGCGTTGCGCCAGGCACCGATCATCGGTGAAGCCCGCCCGTCGGTTTCGGTCAACGTCGTCGCCGCCAACCTCGTCGCCCCCGGTTTCGCGGGGTGGCTCGAACGGGTCCTCGACCACGGCGACCTCGAACCGACCGATGTGTGGGTTGAAATCACCGAACAGACTGCGGTCGATGACCCTCGCGCCATCGTCGCCCTGTCGGAGCTGCGCAAGCTCGGCTGCTCGATCGCCCTCGACGACTTCGGGACCGGCTTCTCCGCTCTCGCCTCGCTGCGGGAACTTCCGATCGACATCGTGAAACTCGACCGCAGCTTCCTCGCCGGGCTTGTCGAAGACCGCCAGACGCAATCGATCATGGCATCGGTGTTCAGCATCATCAGCACCCTTGGCCTTCGTGCCGTTGCGGAAGGGGTCGAAACCAAAGAGGAGCTCGACATGCTCCGCGAGCTCGGATGCGACATGGCCCAAGGCTTCGTCATCGGCCGTCCCGCCCCCGACATGGCCGGATTCGATCTCGGTGCCTGGCGCAGCGAAGCCGCCGACAGCCGCAGCCGGAGCCGCTTCTGACCCCTGGCGCCTGGCGCCTGACCGGGATCAGTCGACGCGACTGCTGAGAAACGCGCCGACGAGCACGATCACCGTGCCGATGATGGCCCACACGGTCACGGTCTCGTCCCGGAAGAGCACGCCCAGGGCGATCGACACGGCCGGGATCACATAGGTCACGATCGACATACGCACCGCGCCCACTCGACCGTTCAGCGTCGCCGCGATCGTGTACGCCACCCCCGTGCCGCCAACCCCGACCGCCGCAACCGCCGCCAACGACGAGCCCGAGAATGACGACGACGGCAGGTCCAGCAGACCAAACGGCGTAACGAGCAGTGTCGCGACGGCGAGGGCGCGGGCGCTGACGGTCACCGACCCGAACTCTCGCTGAAGCGGTCCGGCGATGTTCGCCGCCACGCCATACGACGTCACCGCGACCAGCACGAGCACCACCCCGGCTGCGTTGGTCCCGGCGGTGGACGCTTCGGGAGCGCCGATCATCACGATCCCGACGATGCCGACGAGCAGCCCGACCATGCGTCGCGGCCCGGTGGGCGTGTTGAACCCGACCCACGCAACGATCGTCGCGAAGATCGGCATACCCGCGTTGAGCATCCCGGCCATCGACGAATCGATCCACTGCTGCGCAAGCGGGAACATGGTGAGCGGCAACGCCATCCAGGTGAACCCAAGCAGCGCGACTCGTGGCCACGCGGCTCGAGGAATCGGTCGCCGGGCCGCCGGCAAGAACACAAGGGTGCAGAAGCCGAACCCGACCCGGAGCAGCGTGACCAACCCAGGTTCGAACGATTCGAGCGCGATCGACATGAAGAGGAACGACGAACCCCAGATCAGCGAGATGCTGACGAGCAGCGACCAATCCAACGGGGCCATCGGACGATCTTCGGCACGCAGTTCGGTGGTCGGGGTGGTCACGAGCGGGACGCTACCGGTATCGGGGTGCGACACCCTCGGCGTTTTCGGACACGTCCGCCAGCTAGCGTGCGGCGGTGCCGATCAGCCGCGTCGTCCCGATCTCGTTGTTCGTGCAAGCGGCGTCGGTGGGCATGGTTTTCGCCCTGCTGCACGAGGTGCAGGAGGAGAACGGACTCTCCACCGCGAGTATCGGTCTGATCAGCGGCGTGGGATTGTTCGCCGCCGTACTCGGCCAGGTCGGACTGGCGCCGCTTGCCGACCGGGGGCGGGGGCGAGAGCTGATGGTCGCGGCAATGGTCGTCGGTTCGTTCGGCGCACTCGGCTTCGCGTTCGGCTCATCGCTGTGGCAGCTCGTGCTCGCGCGAGCGGTCAGCGGCATTGCGCTCGGAGCGTTCGACCCGGCCGCGCAAGCGCTCGTCAGTACCCGAGATCCCGATCGGGCCGGTGAGCTGCTGGGACGGCTGATCGGCGTGCGCACCGCAGGTTTTCTCATCGGTCCCGGCCTCGGTGCAATCGTTGCGAACGCGGGCGACAACGACAGCCCCTTCATCGTGACCGGCCTGCTTCTCCTCGTGCTTGCGCCCTTCCTCGCCCGGATCGCACCAACCGACGCGATGCCTACCCCTGATAGTGGCCCCACGAGCCGCCTTGGACTTCTGCGGCGACGGCCCGTCCTGGCGGCGACGGTGCTGACCGCAGCGCTGGTCATGCCGGTCGGTTTGTACGACGCAATCTGGGCGATCTTGATGGATGATCGCGGCGCGTCGACACTCTTCACCGGTTTGACGCTGAGCCTGTATGGGATTCCGTTCATTGCGCTCGCTCCGGTGGGTGGCCGCATTGCCGACCGCTACGGAACGTTGCGGGTCATGCCGTTTGCGCTCACCGGCATCGTGGGCGTCACGATCGTGTACGGGCTCGTGGAGCGTCCCGGCCTGCTGGTGAGCTTGGCGTTGTTCGAGGCGACGTTCAACGCGTTCGGGCTTCCGGCATCGCAGGCGGCCATGGCGAAGGCCACCGCCGAGCACGAGCGAGCGCTCGGCTTCGGGGTCGCTGCGGCTGCGGGCCAGATCGCGGCCGGCATTGCCGCGCTGATCTCCGCGCCGCTGTATGACGGGCAAGGGCAGTTCTTCGTGTTCGCCGTGTTGGCCGCCGGCGTCGCGGTGGTTGGCGCGATCGGTCTGGCCCTCGCTCGACCGGCGATCCCAGTCGCAACGCCTGCCTACCCGGCCGACGCCGACTGAAACGCAGCCCGGTACTTCGTCGGGGTGGTGTGGCACGCCCGCTCGAAGTGGCGGCGAAGGTTTGCGGCGCTGCCGAAACCGCTGTGATCAGCGACGTCATCCATGCCCAGACTGGTCGTCTCCAGCAGTCCTTGGGCAACGACGATGCGCTGGGCGCTGATCCACCGATGCGGTGTCGTTCCGGTGGCGTCGGCGAACCGACGGACGAAGGTTCGTTCGCTCATCGCGGCGTGGCGGGCGAGATCGTCGACGCTGAGCGGTTCGTGGAGTCGTTCCAACGCCCATGCGAGGGTTGCGCTCAGGGGATGCTCGTCAGCCTGGGCGATCGGGGCCGCGATGAACTGGGCTTGTCCGCCATCGCGGTGGGCGGGAAGGACGAGGCGCCGAGCGACCTGGTTGGCGACCGCCGCCCCGAAGTCTCGGCGGATGAGATGAAGGCCGAGGTCGATACCGGCTGCGCTTCCCGCGGACGTGAGGGTCTGGCCGTTGTCGACGTAGAGCACGTCGGGCCGCACCTCGATCTGGGGGAACGCCGAGCGGAGTTGCTCGACGTAGCGCCAGTGGGTCGTCGCCTCGAACCCGTCGAGCAGGCCAGTGGCGGCGAGGACGAACACGCCGGAGCAGATCGACACCAACCGAGCGCCGCCGTCGTGGGCGCGTCGCAGCGCATCGAGGAGACGAGTCGGCGGCGTCTCGGCGGGGCTGCGCCAGCCCGGCAGGATGATCGTGCCCGCCGCTTCGATCCGGCGGAAGTCGACAGGGGCCCGAAGCTCCATGCCGCCGATCGTGCCGATCGGACCGTCATCGACCGACACGACCGAGAAGTCGTACCAGTCGACGTCGAGCTCTGGCCGGTCGAGGCCGAACAGTTCGGTGGCGATGCCGAACTCGAACGTGCACAGGCCGTCGTAAACGACGGCGACAACGTCCCGGTTCGGCATCCGCATTGGCGGGATCGTAACGAACATTGACACTTCTGCCAGCTGACAGCGGCGGGCCGACCAGCCACGATGACGCCATGAGTCCCGTCATCAAGATCCCTCCTGCGCCACCCGACATGGCGCAGGCCCACTTCGAACATCTCCTCAGCCTCGAAACCGACTGCTGGGATGTGCACGAATCGTTCGCATCCGGTGACCCGGGGTTCGTGCTCCTGCACGTCAACGGCGATCAGGCTGGCTTCGATGCCGCCCACGTGCCCGGGGCGGTCTTCTTTCATCACTCGACGATGAACGAGGCGTCACTTGCCGCCTACCCGGACGACACGGTGTTCGTCGTCTACTGCTCCGGCCCCCACTGCAATGGCGCCGACCGGGCCGCAGCGAAACTCGCCGCCCTCGGTCGCCCCGTGAAGAAGATGATCGGCGGGAAGGTCGGCTGGCTCGACGAAGGCTTCAGCCTCGTGTCGACCGAGACGTGAGGCTGCCTGGGCCGACGTGGCGGTAGACGTCGGCGGGGCCGTAGCGGGCCTCGATCTGCTGCTCGACCGCCGCACCCAAACGCCGGGCGACCGCAGCTGAGGCCTGGTTGGCGACCGCGACCACACTCACCGCTGTCGTCCAGCCGAACTCGCGGTACGCCAAATCCAACGCAGCGTGCGCCGCCTCGGTTGCGAAGCCATGACCGTGATGGCCGGGCACGAGCGCCCAGGTGATCTCCGGCTCGAACCAGCCTTCGGGGTACCAGGGACCACACAGGCCGATGAACTCACCGGTGTCCTTGCGTTCGAGCGCCCACGGCCCGTATCCGCGCAGCACCCAATGCCCGGAGTAGACCGCGAACTTGCGCCACGCGTCATCTCGATCACACGGGCCGCCGTAGAACGCGGAGACCGGATCAGCGAAGAACGCAGCCATCGGTTCGAAGTCCGCCTCCCGGAATCCACGAAGGGTCAGGCGATCGGTTTCGTGCGTCGTCGGCAGCATCGCCGCCACCCTGGCCCTACAGATGGGCCCGACGCAAGCCAGATTGCAACGCCCACATGCACGTCGACGGCACGAGGTTCGCCATCCGCTCTGCGTGGCCGCCTTGTCGCGCCGCGAGGCGAAACGCGCCCGCGGACGCGTCCGACCGACACCTTGCAGTATGTGCACCTTGGTCGCATGGGTAGTTGTTTCTCGCCCGAAGCGGCGTCAGATCGTCGCAGCCTCCAGGAGTACCCGCTCGGCATCGGCAGAGCGAACTTTCGTCCAGTGGATCGAGGTCAACTCGGCCTCGTGAACTCGGCCCGCAGCGCGTCGCACTCTTCTCGGACTGCGCATCCCGGTATGTGGTCGTTTACCAAACCCATTGCTTGCATGAATGCGTAGACGGTTGTCGGGCCGACGAACGACCAACCGCGTTTCTTGAGGTCCTTGGCGATTGCGGTCGAGGTCGGCGTCGTTGCGGGGACGGTGAACACCCCGTCGATGTCGCCTTCTCGTTCCGTGGGTTCCCATCTCCAGAAGTAGCCGGCGAGCGAACCCTCGGTCTCGACCATCTCGATCGCCCGCTTGGCGTTGTTGATCGTCGAGCGGATCTTGCCCTGATGGCGCACGATGCCGGCATCGCCGAGCAAGCGGGTCACGTCGTCATCGTCGTAGTTCGCGACGATCCGGAAGTCGAAGCCGTCGAACGCAGCCCGGAAGTTCTCACGCTTGCGCAGGATCGTGATCCACGCCAAGCCCGACTGGAAACCCTCGAGGCAGATCTTCTCGAACAGGCGGATGTCGTCGACGACGGGTCGGCCCCATTCGTTGTCGTGGTAGTCGACATAGTCGGGCAGGTCGCCCGGCCACCAGCATCGAGCGATGCCATCGTCACCCACGACCGGTTCGAGGTTCACAGCATCACGCCCATGACCAGCGCGCCGAGTGCAGCGATCAGCCCGATGCCGCCGGTTGCCCCACGAAGCGCCGGTGAACTCGTCTGCTGATGCACGAACGCGGCGCCTCCGGAGGCAACGACCAGCATGAGCTTCACGCCGAGGGTGACCTGGTATTCGAAGCTGAGCCCCGAGGGCAGCGCCAAGATGTTCCAGATGCCCGTGACGACGGCGACGCCGAAGGCGGGCCACGCCGCCTGCCCGAAACGACGGGCGGCGAGACGCGGCGCATCCGGGCTGATGTCACGAAGCACCGGCACGAGCGCGGCGACGATGATCTGACCGCCGACCCACACGCACACCGCCAGCACGTGCAGCGAGATGCGAAGCGTGTCGAGCGTGAACGGCAGCACGAGGTCAGGCGTTACGGACGGCCAGCGCCTGACCGTTGGAGCGCATGATCTGCTCGATCTCGACCGAGTTGAACCCGTCGAGATCGTCGACGAAGTCGACCGGGTTGCGAAGACCCTCGGCGTGAGGCCAATCCGAACCGAACAGCATGTGATCAGCGCCGACCTTGGCCTTGAGATCGTGGAGGTCGTCTTCGTAGTAGGGCGACACCCACACCTGACGAGCGAAGACCTCGATCGGATCCTCGGCAAACGAGTGCTTCTGCATCTTGTAGGTCTTCTCGAACTTCTTGAGCAGCGGCTGCACCCACTCGGAGCCGGTCTCGATCGTGCAGACCCGCAGGTTGCGATGTTCGCTCAATACGCCCTCGGCGATCAGTGACGCCAGGGCATCGCTGATCGGTGAGTGGGTCAGGAGGGTCTTGAACGCGTTCTGGCGGAACGCCTCGAACTCGGCGTTCACACCCCAGTAGTCGGCGAGGAACGAATAGCCGGAATCACCGCTGTGCATCGCCAAGGTGACGCCATGGTCGTTCATCTTCTTCCAGAACGGGGCAAACGACGGGTCGCCGAACGAACGACGACGGCCGTCTCGACCCAACACCGAGGACGGGCGCATGTTGACGACCCGCACATCTCGTTCGAGCATCCAGTCGAGCTGATCGAGGGCCCAATCCGGATCGGCCAGGGTGATGTACCCAGCGGTGATGATTCGGTCCTGATAAGCGAAGCCCCAGTCGTCGTCGAGCCACTTGTTGAAGCCGTCAAACGCGGTCAACGTTGCGTCGACATCACCTTCGAGCGCCGACTCCATCCCGACACCCAGCGTTGGAAACATGAAGCACGCGTCGAGCCCCTGGTCGTCCATGACCGCGATCCGGGCATCGCGGTTGCGATACTCGTCGGGGATCGGCACGAGCTCGCCAAACGCCTCGCGCATGTCGGACTTGGCGACCTTGCCACGGAAGTAGTCGTCGAGGCAGCCGGGCCGGGCGACCGGGTTGAAGGTCGGGTTCGGGATGAAGCGGTTGACCTTGCCACCGACGAGCAGCCGCTGCCGGCCATCGATCTGGGCCCACTGCATGCACCGCTTGTGCATCTTTGGGTCGACGTGACGGGTGAATGCGTCCTCCGCCTCGTAGTAGTGGTTGTCGGCATCGAACGCTGCAAAGGGAAGGGCCGTGCTCATGGCCTGATCGTAGGTGCCACGTTCATCGCACCCCGCATCGTCTCCCGGGCGGCGTCGAAGTGGCCGGTCTCGTTGAGGGTGACGAGCGATGCCCGACCGCCCCCGACGGAGAATCGGCAGATCGACGCGTATTCGAGCTGCGCATGAAACGTCGACGGCATCTCGCCCAAGGTGGCTCGGATGATCTCCCGGATGGTTCCGCCGTGGCAGGCGATGACGACATGCTCGCCCGGCGGTTCGGCGACGAGTTCAGCCCACACGTTTTCGATGCGTGCTCGAAAGACGTCGGGCGGGTCGTAGCCGATGTCGTCGTAGCGTTTCTCGCCCAACGCTTCGAGGATGTCGAGCCCGTCGGTTGCCCACATGTCGGTCGGGACGTACACCGACGAGAAGCGGTCGATCTCGTCGAGGTCGTCGACGATCTGGACCGACCGATCGAGTGCGTCGGCGAGCGGGCGGATCGTCTCGATCGCTCGGGCCTTGGGGCTCGCGACGATGGCGTCGACGGGCTCATGGGCCAGCCAGGCGCTGACTCGGTCGGCCTGCCACTGGCCGTACTCGTCGAGCGACGGGTCGGCAATGCCCGAGTCGAGTCGCTCGGTGAGCGGACGGCCGTGGCGAACGACGACGAACTCAGCCATCGTTTCGTTCCGGGTAGATCAGCCGCACGAACCCCACCGCGGCCACAGCACCGACCAGCTGCATGAGGATGAACATCGGCGCCGACGCAGGGTCGATCCCGGCGAACGTGTCCGAAAGTGTTCGGGTGACCGACACCGCTGGATTCGCGAACGAGGTCGACGACGTGAACCAGTACGCCCCGCCGATGTAGGCAGCCACGGCGGACGCCGCAAGGTGGGCTCGATCGGTGCGAACCAGCGAGAAGATCAACGCAACGAGCCCAAACGTTGCCACCGCCTCGCCGAGGTACTGGCCGCTGCCGTCTCGCACCTTCTCGCTCACATTGATCGCGTCGAGCTCGAACATGAGGTTGGCGACGATGACGCCCACCGCACCGCCGGCGATTTGGGCGACGATATAGGGGCCGACGTCGGACCATGGACGGTTGCCGAGCAAGGTGTCGGCGAAGGTGACCGCCGGGTTGAAATGCGCTCCCGACACCGGCCCGAACATGAGGATGATGGCGTACAGCACCCCGACCGTTGCGCCCGCGTTCGCGAGGAGCTGCAGGCCAACATCGTCGGTGAGGCGCTCGGCCATGATGCCCGAGCCGATCACACCGGCGAGCAGCAATGCCGTGCCGACGAACTCAGCGACGAGGCGACGAGCGAGGTCGGGGTTCAGCACGGCGTCAGTATGTCGGATCCACCGGAGCGATCCCACGAGTGCGCTTCGTGACCACACCGCCGCGTTCCGGGCTCGGGCCCGGCCGGCGTTCGCCGTCGACCGGGCCCCAGTTTCCCTGGAGGGGGATCGGAAAGCCGAGCTTCCCGAGCTGGTGTCACAACGGCCCTGCATCCGTGTAACACCGAACCCAGAGCGACCTTAGTCCATGTCTGCGAGGATTTCATATCGCCGTGTAAAGAAACCGAAACGAGAAAGCAAACCTCGGGTTTCAGAACGCTCAAAACGTCGTCACTCCCCAGTCCGAGACACGCTGAATTTCGTGTTCGGTGCCGGCGAACGCGTCGTCGACATGTCGATACTGCGACAATGCCGTGAGGAACGAGATCGTGGGGGCGATGGCGTCGAGCTCCCCGGCATCGAGCCGGGCGAGGGCGTCGGTGGGGCGTTCCCACCAGACGTCGACCAGTTCGTCGTCTGCGACACGTGCCTCACCGCCGGGGTGGCGGGCGAGAAAGAACCGGGTGTCATAGCGACGGGGAGCATCCTCCGGCGTGATCCAGTGACCGACCGCGGCGAAATCACCACCGTCAACGTTCACTTCCGGATCGGGCCACAGGCCCACCTCTTCTCGTGATTCCCGGATCGCCGCATGCAGGTACCCGGCGGCCTCATCGGCATCGAGTCCCGGCGCACTGATCCCGCCGCACCGTGTCGGCCCCACCCGCCAATCCTCGGGGTCGACGGCGCCACCGGGATACACGATCATTCCGCCGACGAACGCGCCGGGACGCCGACGACCGATGAGCACATGAAGATCGGGGCGGTCATCGATGATGACCATCGATGCCGCCGGCAGGGCCGGGATCGTCACGTGTCGAAGTACTCGCCTGCGTTCACCAGCAACCGTTGACCGGTGATCATCGATGCACGGTCGGAGAGGAAGAAGATCACCGATTCAGCCACGTCGGTGTCAGCCGCCATCGCCCGCAGCGCGTTCGCCGACGCCAGTTCGTTCTTGATGTCGTCGGGTTCCAGCCCTCGCTCCCCGGCCTGCCACTGACAGTACAGCTGCACGTTGGGGCCCCACATCCAACTCGGAACCACCGTGTTGACCCGGATCCCGTCTGGGCCGAGGTCGTTGGCGAGATCCCGGGCAACCGCCAACAACGCCGCTTTCGACGGGCCGTACACCCCTTGCGGCACCGGATTGGGTTTCATCGCCGACTGCGACCCGATCAGCACGACCGACCCGCCGCCGGCGTCGCGAAGCGCCGGGGTGGCTGCTCGCACCAGGTTGGTCGAGCCGAGCACGTTGACCTCCAACACCT
The DNA here is from genome assembly GCA_039188975.1 of Actinomycetota bacterium. Classification (GTDB taxonomy): domain Bacteria; phylum Actinomycetota; class Acidimicrobiia; order Acidimicrobiales; family Aldehydirespiratoraceae; genus UBA11606. The sequence goes on along the minus strand of JBCCYT010000079.1, from coordinate 483 downwards.
GACGGAAGGTGTCGGCATCCATGTCGAGCAAGGTTCCCATCACGGCGTCGTAGGCCGCGACGTTGACAACCCCATCAAGTCGACCGAATCGCTCGACGCCTGCGGCAATCGCCGCGCCAACCGCATCGGTGTCCAAGACATCAGCCGCCGCCGCGAGGGTGCGGTCACCGGAAGGGTCGAGCTCGGCAACTGCCGCCCGCAGCCGGTCCATGTTCCGAGCCGTTGCGATGACGTTGGCACCGTCACGCAATGCAGCTGCGGCGCACGCACCGCCGAGGCCGGGGCCCATCCCGCTGACGAGAACCGTTTTGCCATCGAGAATTCCGGCTGCGCTCATGAGATCAGCCTGGCACGAGGTCAGGGGCGAGCCCAATCGACCGGCCGCCCTACGGCCGCGCACCCGGTGTCGAGCTGACGTTCCGGATCCGCGACAAACGCCTGCACGATCGACGCGATGCACTCGTCGCCGATCCAGATGCCGTG
>JBCCYT010000078.1:0-19723 GCA_039188975.1 Actinomycetota bacterium | reverse complement strand
TCGGCGAGCGATCGGGGCGAGACGGTGCCGAATCGGAGTGCGGTGCTGAGACGGCTGGTGCCGTCGATCGCCGGGAGGTCGCGGGTGGTGGCGTAGGCGTCGATGTCGGCTTGCCATTCGTCGACGCGGGTGTCTGACAACGACGGTGATCTTGGGTTGTCCAGTTCGGGCAGTCCGTCGCCGGGGTCACTCGCAAGCGACGCCGTGCCGGGTTGCGCCTCTGGTCGAAGAGGAACGGCAAACCACCGCTTGGCGAAGGGGGTGAAGACCTTCGACAGGGTGCCCGACTGGGTGAGGATCGTGCCTGGGGCGTGGGCGAGGGTGCCCCAGTGCCATTCGATGGGCGTTGCGCCGAGCGCCGATTCGACGGCGGCGTCTCGGCGTTGCGCCCAGCGAGACACGTCGGCATTGGCGAAGACTGTGCTGGCGCCCGTGTCGTTGGCCAGAGCCGGAAGGATCGTTGCTGGGTTTCCCGTTCGTACGTGGAGCCGTGCACCGTGCTCGGTCAGGGCCCGGTCGAGGGCGTCGGCCGCGGTCAAAAAGGCCCGGCGCCGATGAGGGCCGGCCGTTTCGAGCAGCCCGGGCTCGATGACGAGCAATGGGGTGACGCCGGCGCCGGCGCTGGTTGCCGCCGCCCACGCCGGGTTGTCATCGAGGCGCAAGTCGCGCCGGAACCACATGATCACCGAGGAGTCCACACCAGGACTGTACGGACGAAACCGGGCGTCGGAGGCGTCGAGATATCCACAGGCGATGAGCCGTGGCACCATCGATCGGCCCGTCTAGGGTCGTCCGGATGCCGTACGAGGTGCATACGCCGGTTTTCGACGGGCCGTTCGATCTGTTGTTGCACCTGATCCTGCGCGAGCAGGTCGACCTGTACGAGATTGCGTTGAGCGACATCGTCGATGCGTATCTCGGCGAGCTCGAGCGCATGGAGACGCTCGATCTCGAAGTCGCGACCGAGTTCTTGTTGATCGCAGCCACGCTGGTCGAGTTGAAAGCTCGGCGACTGTTGCCTGACGACGACGACATCGATCTCGACGACGAACTCGGGCTGTGGGAAGAACGAGATTTGCTGCTCGCCCGCCTGGTCGAGTGCAAGACGTTCAAGGATGCTGCGCTGATCCTGCGGCAGCTGTCGGCTGTCGCCGCCCGGAGCTACCCGCGGCAGTGCGGACCGGTGGAGGAGCACTTCCTGGCGCTTGCGCCCGACCTGCTCGAAAAGACCACGCCCGAGGATCTTCGAACCGCGTATTTGAAAGCGACCGCGCCGAAGCCGGTGGTCCGAGTCGACCTGTCGCACGTGACGCCCATCAAGGTGACGGTTGCGGAAGCGGTCGAGGAGTTGGTCGATGAGTTGCCTCGGGTCGGTCGCATGACCTTTCGGTCGCTCACCGAGGATCTGGTCGATCGCATCGATGTGGTGGTGCGGTTCCTGGCCGTACTCGAACTGTTCAAGCAAGGTGTGGTCGAGCTCGACCAGGTCTCCGCGTTCGGTGACATCACCGTCATCTGGACGGGTGGCGACTCAGTCGCTGCTGAATCCATCGTCATCGACACCTACGAGGGCTGATATGTCCGATCACGTCGCACCAGCGCTCGAAGCGATCTTGTTGGTCGCCGAAGAACCGCTGCCGCCGGAGCTGTTGGCCAAGCTCGTTGGCACCTCGGTTGGGGATGTCGAAGATCTCTGCGAGTCGTTGGCCGCCGAGTACGTCGCTGACGGTCGCGGGTTTGTGCTCGCTCGGGTGGCCGGCGGGTATCGCTATCAAACAGCGACGGAGCAGGCGCCCTATGTCGAACGCTTTGTGCTCGATGGCCAGTCGGCTCGGCTCTCGGCTGCGGCCCTCGAGACGCTGGCGGTCGTGGCCTACAAGCAGCCGGTGTCGCGCAATCAGATCGCGCAGATCCGAGGGGTGAACGTCGACGGGGTGATGCGTACCTTGCAACAGCGCGGTTACATCGATGAGGTCGCCCGAGATGCCGGACCTGGCCAGGCGGTCCTCTACGGCACGACACCCACCTTTCTCGAACGGTTGGGGCTGGATTCGATCGGTGAGCTGCCGCCGTTGGGGGAGTTCTTCCCGGACGCTGACGTCGTGGAGGCGCTCGAGCGGGGTTTGCGGGTTGGTCCTGACGATGACGACCCGGTGGAGATCGACCGGAGCGACGACGACGCCGAGGACGATGCGGCCGCGGTTCTGCCGGATGGCAGCGACGAAGAAGAGTGAGGCATCGGGAGCCGCATCCGGAGGGGGAGCGCTTGCAGAAGGTGCTGGCTCGGGTCGGGTTCGGCAGTCGCCGGGTCTGTGAAGATCTGATCGCTGAGGGTCGGGTCACCGTCGATGGGGTGGTGGCGACGCTCGGAAAGCGGGTTGATGTCGAGTCGCAGGTGGTGGCGGTCGATGGAGCTCCGGTCGGGGTCAAGCCCGACCTCGTCTACTACGTGCTGAACAAACCGGTGGGGGTGATCACGACTGCGGACGACCCGCAGGGTCGACCTACCGTCGTCGAGCTGGTCCCTGATGAGCCACGTGTGTTTTCTGTTGGTCGTCTCGACGGCGACACCGAGGGGCTGTTGATCCTCACGAACGATGGCCAGCTCACCCACCATCTGACCCATCCGAGTTTCGGCGTGGAGAAGGAGTACCTGGCTCAGGTTGCGGGCGTGCCGTCACGTTCGGCCTTGCGGACCCTGCGAGATGGGGTGGATCTCGACGACGGCCGCACCGCACGAGCGCGGGTGACGGCGGTCGAGTCCAACGTGTTGCGGATCACGATCCACGAGGGACGGAATCGGCAGGTTCGGCGCATGTGCGAAGCGGTTGGGCATCCGGTGACCCGGTTGATCCGTACGAGGATCGGTCCCTTGACCGATCCTCGCCTGCCGCCGGGCTCATGGCGTGTGCTTGACCGGGCGGAGGTCCGAGCGCTGGAGGTGGCGGCGGCCGCCGGTCCTCGGGACGACAACAAGTCGGAACCACCCGGTCAGAGCCGCGGGTAGCCTCCTCGTCCGTGGCTGAAGGAAAACGAGCGATCATCGTCGGGGTGGGCCTGATTGGCGGCTCGGTGGCGATGGCGTTGCGCAACGATGGCTGGCACGTTGTCGGTGTCGATCGTGATGCTGATCGGCTGGCCGACGCGGTCGCTCGTGGCGTGATCGATCGCACGGCTTCGCTCGACTCGCTGCCGACGTGTGATCTCGCCGTTGTGGCAACCCCTGTCGATGCCACCGCATCCATCGTGGAGCAGTTGCTCGCCGCTGGAGCCGAAGCCGTCACCGATGTCGGGTCGGTGAAGGCGGAGATCGTCGCCGGTGTTGCTGACCCCCGGTTTGTGGCCGGTCACCCGATGGCCGGGAGCGAGCAAGACGGCTTGGACGGCGCGACGGCTGACCTGTTCAGCGGCGCGATGTGGGTGCTGTGCCCATCGCCGACGACCGACGATGAGGCGTTCGCCCGGGTCCGTGATGTCGTGGCTGCCTTCGGGGCCAATCCCATCGCGATCCCGGCTGATCGCCATGACGTGTTGGTGGCCGTGGTGTCGCATGTGCCTCACCTGGCGGCGGCCACGCTCATGCGTCTCGCAGACGGCCGTGCCGTCGAGCATCGGGCGTTGTTGCGGCTTGCTGCCGGCGGTTTTCGTGACATGACTCGAGTCGCTGCCGGTCACCCTGCGATCTGGCCCGACATCTGTGTCCAGAACGCAGACGCGATCGTGAGTGTGCTCGACGAGTTGATCGCCGAGTTGGGCGCCGTCCGCGACATCGTCTCCGACCGAGACCGGACCGCCTTGCTCGGTCGACTCGAACAGGCACGAACCGCCCGTCGCAACCTGCCGACGACGATCCCGAGCCCGGACGCCATGACGGAGATGCGAGTTCCGGTTCTCGACCGGCAAGGCGAGATCGCAGCGATCGCGGCGCTCGCCGCCGATCTCGACGTCAACATCTACGACCTCGAGATCGCCCACTCGGCTGAAGGGCCGCGGGGCGTTGTCGTGTTGGTGATTGAGACGGCGCTCGCCGAGCGCCTCCAGGGCGGCTTGATGGTGTCCGGCTACCGGCCGTCGACGCGAGCGATCGAGGCATGATCGACCCGCGGACGCTTCCCGATCCGTTGCCGGTCGAGCCGCTGCCGACCTCGCCGGACGCCGACGTGGTGCTGCCTGGTTCGAAGAGCATCACGAATCGGGCGTTGGTGTGTGCGGCGCTGGCCGAGGGACGCAGCACGCTTCGAGGCGCGCTGTTCGCCGACGACACTCGGGCCATGGTGAGTGTGCTCGACGGACTGGGTATCGATGTCGACGCCGATGCCGAGACGGCAACGATCACGGTGGAGGGCTGTGGGGGAGCGTTGCCGAACGGTGGCGCAGAGGTCTCTGCCAATCAGTCGGGGACGACGGCACGTTTCGCCGTACCGCTCGCCGCGCTGGGCGACGCGCCGGTCGTGATCGATGCACATCCGCAGATGCGGCATCGCCCGATGGACGACCAGTTCGATGCCCTTCGAGCCATGGGTGTCACGATCGATGAGCTCGGCCAGCACGGACGACTTCCCGCCCGTATCACGGGGCCGATCAAGGTGCCCTCGGCGGCCTTGCCCGGTGACGTGTCGAGCCAGTTCATCACCGGACTCCTGCTTGCCGGAGGCTCCCAGCAACTCGAGGTGTCGCTGACCACCGAACCGATTTCGCGGCCCTACATCGACATGACCACCGCGGTGATGAGCGCCTTCGGCGCAGACGTCGATCATGACGGTGCTCGAAGCTGGGCGGTCGGCGGGGGCTACCGGGGGACCGAGTACGACATCGAACCGGACGCGTCGGCGGCGTCGTACTTTCTGGCGGCAGCGGCGATCACCGGTGGTCGCGTTCGGGTGGCTGGCCTGGGCCGCCACGCACTGCAAGGCGATGTCGCGTTTGCCGATGTGCTCGGCGAGATGGGTTGTGCGGTCACGTACGGGCCTGACTTCGTCGAAGTCCGAGGCCGGGCCCATCGAGGAATCGAGGTCGATCTGAGCGACATCTCCGACACCGCTCCGACGCTTGCCGTTGTCGCGTCCTTCGCCGACGGTCCGACTCGCGTCGATGGCATCGGCTTCATCCGCGACAAGGAGAGCGATCGGGTCGCCGGGCCGGTCACCGAGCTCCGGCGGGCGGGAGTCGACGCTGCCGAACACGACGACGGGTTCACCATCTCACCCACCGGTCCGCCCGCGGCCGCGGTGTTCGAGACGTACGACGACCATCGGATGGCGATGGCCTTTGCGCTCGTTGGTCTGGCGGTTCCGGGCGTGGCGCTACGAGATCCCGGCTGTGTCGCCAAGACGTTCCCTGGTTTCTTCACCGCATTGGAACAGCTGCGATGAGCGGGCAGGATGGGCCGATGCGTGTGATCGCTATTGATGGCCCCGCTGGCTCGGGTAAGTCCACCGTCGCCCGAGCGCTGGCGACCCATTTGGGGCTCAAGTATCTCGACACCGGCGCCATGTATCGGGCGATCGCGTTTGCGGTGCTTCGAAGCGGTGGCGATCCCGAGGACACCGAGCACACGGCTGCGCTTGCTCGGCGGGTCGATCTCGACATCGGTCTGGACTCGGTCCTCGTCGATGGGGTCGATGCAACGGTCGAGATCCGCGGCCCCGAGGTCAGCCGGGCGGTGAGCATCGTGGCCTCGAACCCGGAGGTCCGCAAGGAGCTCGTGTCTCGGCAACGCGAATGGGCCCATCGACAAGGTGGCGGTGTGCTCGAGGGGCGAGACATCGGCACTGTGGTGTTCCCGGATGCAGCGTTGAAGGTGTATCTCACCGCCGATCCTGAGGAACGGGCGCGGCGCCGGGCGAAAGAGGTCACTGACCTCGATTACGAAGCGGTGGCGGCGGACATTGCCCGTCGCGACGCCGCCGATACTTCGCGTGCGATCGATCCGCTGGTCGAGGCAGCTGACGCGGCGCTGGTCGACACCACCGGTCTGACGATCGATGAGGTGGTGGCGCACATCACCGACCTGCTGGACGAGGCAGGGGTGTGACTCGATGACCGCGGCGACGTACGGAGCTCAGGACGGCGACGCCGAGGAGCGGTCGCGGCAAACGCGGGTTGGACGGGTCCTGTATTGGGTCCTGTGGCGCGTGTTCTATGCGGCCATTGTGGTCATGTTCCGCCTCCGGGTGGAGGGGCGAGAGAACCTCCCCGACGGTCCGTTCATCCTCAGCGGGATTCACCGATCGTTCATCGATACGCCGATCATCGGGATGGTGACATCTCGGCGGCTTCGCTTCATGGGCAAGGAGAGCTTGTGGGGGTCAAAGCCGCTCGGGGCGTTCTTGACGGTGATGGGCGGCTTTCCTGTGGATCGCGGCACTGCGGACCGTACGGCGCTGCGGGCCGCTGAGGACGTACTGGCCCTTGGTGAACCGCTCGTGATGTTCCCCGAGGGCACCCGCCAAGAGGGCGAGCGCATCAACCGCGAACAGATGCTCGACGGGCCGTCGTTTGTGGCGGCTCGATCCGGCGTGCCCATCGTGCCGGTGGGCATCGGCGGCAGCGCTCGAGCGTTGCCGCTCGGCACCAAGATCCCTCGCCCTCGCAAGATCGTCGCGGTGATCGGCGATCCGATCTATCCGCCCGCTCGCGGAGAGGGCCGAGTGCCGAGACGGGTCGTGACCGACCTCACCGACCAGCTCACCGAAGAACTCGGCGACCTCTACATCGAGGCTCGCGTGCTTGCGGGAGACGAACCCGCGCCCGCTGGCTGATCATCCGACGTCGAGCGCGGCCGGGGCAGAGGTGTCGATGCGTCGCGTCGGTGGAAGGCCGGCGACATGAGAACGGCTGACATCGACGATGGCCCGGTCGCGCAACGCCCGTCGACCAAGCAGCATTCGAAACCCCATCGCGTCGCGGCGGGTCAGGGTGAACTGGACTGCCCACCGACGATCCCCGATGGCGATGACGGTATCGATGACGGGTCGCAGCTCACTCTTGCCGCTGCTGCTGCGGACGAGACGCTCGTCGATCATCGGCGCGCGAACCCGCTGCGACTGCGACGAGGTCCGTTGATGGGGCCGAAGGGTGAACTCGACCCACGGTTCGCCCTCGACCTCGAGCCGTTCGAGCGTCGATGCGTGGAGCGCACTCGTCGCTGCACCGGTGTCGATCTTGGCCTTGACCGGTACGGGACTGCCGAGTCCTTCGAGGACAACCCACTCGCGCCATCCGACGATCAGCGGCGAGCGTGGCGGGCTGTTCACGTGGCTGGGCCGGCGAGGGTTTCGAGCACGTCGGACGCGCCGATACTGCGATCGTCGAGCGGAGCCCGCTCCGAGCCGCCGAGGGTCAGCATCGTGACGGCATCGATTGCGCCGAGCAGCTCGCGCAGATTGCGCGGGGGCGGGAAGTACTCGTCTTCTTCGGTCACCGAGATTTCTTCGACACCGTTGGTCGGTGAAAGCCGATCGATGACCGATCGCACCAGGTCTTCGGGTGCTGATGCGCCGGCGGTGACACCGACCGTCGCAGGAAGCCGATCAGGCAACTCGTCCGGCCCGTTGATGCGGTACACCTCGGGGCAGCCGGCTTCTTTGGCCAGGCCGGCGAGCGCGGTGGTGTTCGACGAGTTCGCCGAACCGATCACGACCATCGCGTCACACCGAGGCGCGATCTCCATCAGCGCTGACTGGCGGTTGGTCGTGGCAAAGCACAGATCCGAGCGCCCTGGCTGCCAGAGGTCAGGAAAGCGCTCGCGAGTGGCCTCGAGCACTTCGGAGCGTTCGCGGTGCGACAAGGTGGTCTGGGTGAGCAGCGCAACCGGCTGATCGAGCTCGGGGAGCGCCTGGACCTCGGCTCGGGATTCGACCCGGTGGATGACATCCGGAGCGACGGCCATGGTGCCGACCGCTTCTTCGTGACCCTCGTGGCCGATGTAGACGATCTGGTAGCCCTTCTTTGCCCGGGTCTTGACCTCGTGGTGGACCTTGGTGACGAGGGGACAGACCGCATCGACCACATAGCCCCCCTGGTCGCGGGCGGCGGCGACGACCTCGGGGGCAGAACCGTGGGCCGACAGCATGATCGGCCGGCCGGCCGGCACCTCGGCGATGTCGTCGACGAAGATCACGCCCGCCTCTTCGAACCGACGCACAACGATCTGGTTGTGCACGATTTCGTGGTAGCAGTACACCGGAGGTTCGAACGCTCGAACCATCCATGCCAGTGCCTTGATCGCCATCTCGACGCCTGCGCAGAACCCTCGGGGCGCGGCCAACAACACATGGTCGACACCGTCGACCGGTTCGATCGGGGCTCCGGAAGTGGGGGACATCACCGTCAAATCTATCGCTGCCGGAGGGGGCGAAGACCACGCCGGTCGCCAGCTTCGGGCTGGTCCCCAATCAGGGGTGGAGACCGCGGACCGGCTCGGTACGATATGGGGTCGTTCTGCGCTCGCGCCCAACCTGTCCAGCGAGCCTCCCCAGGAGTTCTCCGATGTCGAAGATCTGCCAAGTCACCGGGAAGAAGCCCCACTTCGGCAAGCAGCTGTCGCACTCGCACCGCCGCTCGAGCCGACGCTGGGATCCCAACGTTCAGACCAAGCGCTATTACCTCCAGAGCGAGAAGCGCTGGATCAAGCTGAACGTGTCCACCAAGGGCATCAAGACGATCGACAAGCGTGGCATCGAGGCGGTCGTCGCCGACATGCGTCGCAACGGACAGAAGGTCTGAGGTTCGTCATGGCGAGCGACAAGCGTCCCATCATCAAACTGCGGTCAACTGCGGGTACCGGGTACACCTACGTGACCAAGAAGAACAAGACGAACACGCGGGAGCGGATCGAGCTGAAGAAGTACGATCCCGTCGTCCGCCAGCACGTCATCTTCAAAGAAGAGCGCTGAGCGTCTCAGGTTCGAGGCTGCTACGGCTGCCTGATCTAACATCTGCGCGATGCCTGTTTCGGCGGATCGGCCCATCGCAATGTTTGACTCCGGATTCGGAGGCTTGACGGTTGCGCGTGCGCTGATCGATCTCGCGCCTGCCGAAGACCTCGTGTACTTCGGCGACACCGGACGGTACCCCTACGGCCCACGCCCGCATGCCGAGGTTCGGGCGTACGCCCTGCAGATCGCCGCATGGATGCAGGAGCGGTTCGATCCGAAGCTGCTCGTGGTGGCGTGCAACACCGCAACCGCCGTCGCGCTCGACGAGCTCCAGGCGATGGTGGACGTTCCCGTCATCGGCGTCGTCGAACCAGGTCTGCGGTCCTTGCTGGCCGTGACCCACACCGATCGAGTCGGGGTGATCGGCACGGTCGGCACCATTGCGAGCGGGGCCTATCAGCAGGCGACGGAGCAGGTCGCGCCCCATGTCGAGCTGGCCTGTGCGGCGTGCCCCGGTTTTGTGGAGTTCGTCGAACGAGGCGAGACGGAGTCCGACCAGGTCCACGTTCTGGCCGAGCGCTTGTTGGCGCCGGTGATCGATGCAAAAGTCGATGCCTTGCTGCTCGGCTGTACCCACTACCCCTTCCTGGCTCGCACGATTGGCGATGTGATGGGTCGCGACGTCGTGCTTGTGTCATCAGCTGATGAGACGGCCTTCGCGGTGACTGCGTCGCTTGCGGCTACCGGGAGCGAGACGCGCCGGCGTGGCCCCGGGCGCCACACGTTTGTCTCGAGCGGCGACACCGAGACATTCGCTCGACGAGGTCGTCGCCTGCTTGGCCCCGAGCTCGACGTCGTGTCGGCGCATCGGTGGGAGGTGGCATGACGTTCTCGGTCACCGTGCTCGGATCATCGGGCTCGTATGCGAGCCCCACCAACCCGTGCACCGGCTACCTGCTTCGGAGCCCCGGGGCGACGGTACTGCTCGACTGCGGTCCCGGGACGCTCGGCCCGTTACAGGCGACGATCGATTTGGCCGAGCTCGACGCCATCGTGTTGACGCACTGCCATCCGGACCACTGGCTGGAGCTGCCGGTGCTCCGCAACGTCTTCAGCTACTTCATCCCGACCGACAATCTGCCGGTGTTCGGCACCGCCGAAACCAAGTCGATGCTCGACGCCGTGACCATCGCCGGTCGTGACGATGCGATGGCCTGGACCACGATCACGGCGTCGTCCACCCTCGCGATCGGCGACCAAGCATGGTCGTTCACGCTCAGCGACCACCCGGTGGAGACGCTTGGTCCGCGCGTCGTCGTTGGCGACAAGCGGTTCGTCTTCACCTCCGACAGTGCGACGGGTTGGGAATTCGAAGACGACGGGGCCTCGATCGACCTCGCGATGATGGACGCCAGCCACCTGTCGGAGCTCGAAGGGCAATCGATCCCGCACATGAGCGCACGAGAGGCTGCCGTCGCCGCCCGTGCGGCGGGTGTTCCTCGGCTCGTGCTCACCCACCTGGTGCCGGGCTCGGACCCCGATGCGCACCGCGCCGAGGCGGAAGCGGCCTACGGTGGCCCGGTCGAAGTCGCCCTTCCCGGGTCGGTCTTCACCATCTGATCCACCTCTCGACCCCGGGGAGTCTCCGTGTCCACCCGTTATGACGGCCGCCAGGCCGACGAGCTGCGTCCGTTCTCGTTCACCCGCGATTTCACCACCATGACCATGGGTTCGTGCCTGGTCACGTTCGGCGAAACTCGTGTGCTGTGCACCGCCTCTGTTGAAGAGGACGTGCCTCGATGGATGAAAGGCAAAGGCGAGGGTTGGGTGACGGCCGAGTACTCGATGCTGCCGGGCTCATCGCCCGAGCGGATCAACCGAGAACGCAAGGGCGCGAAGGGCCGCACCCAGGAAATCGAGCGGCTGATCGGCCGATCGCTGCGGGCAATCACCGACATGAAGGCGCTCGGCGAGAACTCGATCCGCCTCGATTGTGATGTCCTCCAGGCGGACGGAGGCACCCGGACCGCGTCGATCTGTGGTGCCTACATTGCGCTGCACGATGCGTGTGAGCGCCTGATGATGGCCGGCTCGATCCCCACCAACCCCCTGACAACCGAGTGTGTCGCGATCTCGGTGGGCATCGTCGCCGGGCAACCGGTGCTCGACCTCCCGTACCCGGAGGACTCGACAGCCGACGTCGATTTCAACGTGATCATGGACGGCAACGGCCAGCTGATCGAGGTCCAGGGCACCGCAGAAGGCAACACGTTCAGCCGGGCGGAACTCGATGCGCTGCTCGACTTGGCCGAAGGTGGCGTGGCGACCATTGCGGAAGCGCAACGGGCCGTCTTGGCCGACGCGCCGACGCCTCGCACGCCCGGCCGCTGAGTGGCGGGTCGATGTCGTCGCTCCCTCGCTTGGTATGCGCCAGTGCGAATCCCGACAAGGTCGCAGAGATCGCCCTGGTGCTCGACGGTCTCGTCGAGCTGGAACCGCGACCGGTCGACCTGGGCGAGGTGATCGAAGACGCTCCTGACCTCGAAGGGAACGCCCGTCTCAAAGCGGCGGCGGTCTGTGCTGCGGCGGGAGCGGCTGCGGTGAGCGACGACACCGGGCTCGAGGTCGATGCGCTCGGCGGCGCGCCCGGCGTGTACTCGGCGCGCTACGCCGGCGACGATGCGAGCTATCAGGACAATGTCGACAAGCTGCTGGCGGAGCTTCGGCGGGTCGACGCCACAACACCTGAGCAACGATCGGCGCGCTTTCGCACCGCGGTGATGGTGGTGTGGCCCGATGGACGCGAGCTGCTGGTCGAGGGAGTGGTCGAGGGCTTCATCTCGACGGAACCGGCCGGAGCGGGCGGCTTCGGCTACGACCCGGTCTTCGTGCCGCACGAAGCCGACGGCCGCACGTTTGCGCAAATGGGGGACGAGAAACATGCGATCTCCCACCGAGGCCGCGCGTTTCGTGCTCTGGCCGCCGCCCTCGGCACTGCGAACGGCCCTCCACAGGGGAGTTGACGAGAAACGGGCCGAATGACCCGTTGAACGCAGGTCAGGACCGCCGACAGGCCCGCCATGGTCGATGCTTCCGTGTCCACTCCCGAACCCACGTTGACGCGCCCGATCCTTCGGGTCTTGGTGGTGATCTCACTGCTCGTCGTCGGCTTGTCGACGACAAACGCAGGGGCGACGAGTAGCGACAGCGATGGAGACGGCGTCATCGATTCGCTCGACACCGTCGAGTCGACCGGAACGATCGTGTCGACCGGTGGATGGGCCTCGCAGTCGAGCACGTTGGTCGTGAACGGGGCGAGCTTCGGTCCCGGCTACGCGGTCGACGGCCGCACAAGCGGCGACCCGGCAGTCGCTCGACCCGCTGTGACCAACGATGACAACCCATGGTGGGAGGTGGATCTGGGATCGCTGCACACGATCGACAACATCAACGTACACACCCGCACCGACTGCTGCGAAGGCTCCCTCGACGGAGCGGTCGTTCTGCTCACCCGGCTTCCGCTCGGCGACGTCTCGCTCGACGAGGCCCGCGCCGCCGCGGTGTGGTCCGCGCCGATCACCGATCACGCCCCGATGGTGCAACTCGCCGTGCCGACTCGGCAAGGCCGCCACGTCCGGGTGCAGCTTCCCGACGGCACCAGCGGGCAGGTCCACCTGGCCGAGGTCACCGTCATGGGGTTCGCCGGGCGCCCCAATGACCGTGACGGTGACCTGATCATCGATCGCGAGGACACGGTCGACAATGTCGGCTGGATCGTGTCGACCAACAAGCCGACCGCTCAGTCCAGCGTCTGGACCGGGCGGACCGACGCCGGGCCGCACGCAGCGGTCGACGATGTTCGCGATGGTGGCCGCCACGGTGACCAGCCGATCGCGATCACCGACGACGAAGAACCATGGTGGGAGGTCGATCTCGGCGCCGATCACCGAATCGATGGTGTCAACATCTACAACCGCACCGACGGGAACCAGGCGCTGCTCGACGGGGCGCTGGTCATGGTTGCAACCGCTCCGTTCGGTGCGGACATGGGGGTCACCGAGGCGCGGGCCCATGCAAGCTGGACCGGCTCGGTCGGCTCGACGCCAGGTGCGCTCGAGGCGGTACCGGTCGACGCGGTTGGGCGCTACGTGAGGATCCAGCTGCCGGCGACAGGGAGTCGGCACCTCGGCCTCGCCGAAGTCGACGTCATTGGGTATCCGGCGACCGGTGCGACGCCGATCGTGGCCGACGGTGACTTCGAAACGCCTGTCGTGGCACCGGCGACGTCGTGGCGAGAGAACGGGGTCGGGGCGTCGATCGGTGCATGGACGGTCATGGACGGCAACGTGACGCTTCACGGCGCCGTGCATCGTGGTTTGCCGACGGGCCCAGGCGCGCCCGGCGGGCAACATCTCGACCTCGACCCCGGTAACAGCGGGATCGAGCAGGTGCTCACCGGTCTGGTGCCCGGTGTTCGGTACCTGCTGCGGTTCAGCTATTCGGCGCACGACCTTGCCGGGGGCCAGGCGTCGGGCCAGGTCACAATCGGCGACCTCGACGAGACATTCACCGCGAGCGGGCACGGTCGCACTGGATGGTTCGCGGCAGCCATGCCGTTCGTCGCTGACGCGAGCGACGCAACGTTGCGCTTTGCCGGTCTGACCGGAGCGGGCCACCCGCTGACCGGTGTGCTCGTCGACGGCGTCAGCATCGACGTGTTCGAGCCGACCGACGCCGAGCGCGCTCCCACACTGCTCGACGGCGACTTCGAATCGCTCGCGGTCACGCCGGCCTCGTCGTGGCGCGAAACCGGTTCGGGAGGTGCCATCGGACCGTGGTCGGTGATCGAGGGCAACGCAACGCTGCATGGGGCTGTCCACCGGGGCCTGTCGTCCGGCCCGGGCGCGCCGGGCGGTCAACACCTCGATCTCGATCCAGGTAACAGCATGGTGGAACAGGCGGTCACGGGACTGCGACCCGGGGACCGGTACACGGTCCGATTCAGCGCCGCCGCCCACGACCTCGCCGGGGGCGCGGCATCGGGACGGGTCACGATCGGTGAGGTCGACGCGGTGTTCGAGGTGACCGGGTCGGGGCGGAGCGGTTGGCTCGGCTTCGAGTACACGTTTGTCGCCGGGAGCGATCGCGAGCTGTTGCGGTTCGCCGGCGTGGCCGGAGCAGGGCACCCGCTCACCGGCGTGATGATCGACGGGGTGACGGTCGAGGCCACGACCTGACCGGACCTTCGTAGGGGGCTGGCATACTTCGCCCCTCGGGGGAGGGGACGAATCGTGCAGACGCTGCCGGTCGATCACGTCGAACGTCGTCGCGGGTGGGGGCTTGCGGCGCTCGGGATGCTGCTCGTCTCGACCGACTCGTTCTTTGTTCGGCTCGCCGATGTCGACGGATGGACCATGGCGTTCCTGGTCTCCGTGCTGTCGCTGCCGCTTCAGCTGGCGCTGCAACGATTCGTCGAGGGCGGCGATCCGGTGGCGCGGCTTCGGGCCTCGCCACGAGGCCTCGCCACCGTGGGGGTGCTTTCGGGGATCAGCCAGGTGTGTTTCGTCCTCGCCGTCACCCGGACCGATGTTGCCAACGTCGTCGTGATCGTGGCGTCCTCCCCGATCATGGCGGCAGTGGTCGGACGGCTGTTCTTTGGGGAGGGAACGAGCCGACGCACCTGGACCGCCATTTTGATCACGGTCGTCGGCGTCGTCATCGTGGTGTCGTCGTCGATCGGCGAGCCGAATCTGTCCGGTGACCTGCTGGCCATGGTCGCGGTGCTTGCCTTTTCGACCAACATGAACGTGTGGCGCCGCCACCGAGAGCAGAGCCGCTTCGTCGGGCTCTCGCTCGCGGCCTTCGTCACGATCGTGATCACCGTGTGGTTCGCCGACCCGTTTGGTCATTCAGCCACGGTGTACCTCGCCGCCGCCGGCATGGGGCTCGTCTTCAATCCGCTCGGGCGGCTCTGCCACACCACCGCACCCCGGTACGCGCCCGCGTCGGAGGTTGCCTTGTTCACTCCGGTGGAGACCCTTGCGGCCACGACCTGGGCGTGGATCGCGTTCAACGAGCAGCCGACGGTGCAAACGTTCGTCGGTGGAGCCGTCATCGTTCTCGGACTGCTGTACGGCACGGCAACGGTGCGTCGGGCCTGAGACCGGCCCCCATCTCGGCTCTCATCTCGGCTCGAAGGTCGCCGATCCTGACCCACACTCGAATCGAGCGAGGTCGACGACGTGCACACAACCAGGTCAGCTCCGCGTCCGACGGGGGACAACGGGTTCACGCTGCTTGAAGTCATGGTGGTCGTGCTCGTCATCGGCATCTTGTTGGCGGTCGGCATCCCGACGTACCTCGGCGCTCGTGGCCGTGCCCAGGACAAGACCGCTCAAACCACCCTGCGCAACACGATGACTACCGCAGCGGCGGTGTACACCGACTCACTCGACTACGGCGATGCTGACGCAGCCGGGCTGGCGGCAGCCGAGCCGGCCTTCGTCTATGTCGCGTCGTCGACTCCGTCGACAGGAAGCGATGTGTTGAGCATCGCAGCTGCATCGAACGGGTCGAGCTGGGGTGCCGCTGTCCGCAGCGAATCCGGCACCTGCTTCTTCATCCGGGTGTCGGATGCAGACGTCACCTCATACGACTCGTCGGACACCGCAGCGTGCACCGGTGAACAGGCCCTGTTCGTGACCGGCTCGAACTGGACATCGAACGCCGGCAGCTCGGCAGTAGCCATCGCCGATGGCGGTTTCGAGGACTCGGTCGTCGCCAACCCGGCGTCATGGACCGACCACAACAGTGGCACCACGTTCGGCGGCTGGACCGTGATCTCGGGTCAGGTCAGCCATCACGGCGCCACCCACCGCAACCTGGCATCCGGACCCGGCGCCCCCGGTGGCCAGCACCTGGACCTGCAAGCGATCGGCGGTGTCGAACAGACCATCTCCGGTCTCAGCCCGGGTTCGACGTACGTCTTGACGTTCAGCCACGCGTTGCACACCTTGGCGGGCGGGGCCGCGACCGGCAACGTGACCATCGCCGACCTCGATCAGAACTTCGACGGTGTCGCCACCGGTGATGTCGGATGGATCCAGGTGCGGTATCCGTTCACCGCCGGCGCCGCGTCGGAGACCTTGACGATCCGCGGCGTGAGCAGCGCCGGTCACCCGGCAACCGGCATCATGATCGACGGGGTCAGCATCGCGGAATGACCTCAGGTATGGGCGTCGTTGTGCCGAGAAGCTCATGCCTCGATGGCTTGATCCGAGGCTGAAGGCACTACCCGCCGAGCAAGGACCCCTTTCTTGCGATCAGACAACGCGTTCGAGTGCACCGTGGGTGATCGCGGCTTCACACGCGCCGACGTGTTGACGGTTCTCGCCTTGTTGACGTTGGGAGTCGTCGTGGGCGTGCCGACGTACACCGGCGCTCAGGCCCGAGCACACGACAACGCTGCCCAGGCGTCACTGATCGCAACGCTGCAGGTGGCCTCGGAACTGGTCGGTGACGCCGAGGACTACGCCCTCGCAGCGGCCGGGTCGCTGTCATCGCCCGATCTGGACCTGACCGTGTTGCCGTCGCCGGTCGCATCGACCGAACCCCGCGTTGCGAGCGTTGCCGTGGCCGAAGACGGTGGGTCGTGGGGCGCCGCGATCCGAAGCGAAACCGGCACATGCTTCTACCTTCGAGCATCGGTTGGGGGAAGCCGCGGCTACGACTCGTCGGCCGTCGCGGCCTGCACCGGCGAGCAAGCGCTGCACGCGAACCGCTCAGCCTGGATCCGCCCCGGCCCGACGGTGACGGTCTCCGATGGCGGGTTTGAGTCGGTGGCGATCGATCCACCGCACGGATGGGAGCTCTATGCCGTCGGCCAAACGGTCGGCGGCTGGACCGTGCTCCCCGGCACGATCGGCCATCACGGAGCAACCCACCAGAGTCTGTCGTCGGGAGACGGCGCACCGGGCGGCCAACATCTCGACCTGCAAGGCCAGGGCGGCATCGAGCAGCGCATCACCGGCCTTCGGGCCGACACCACCTACACGCTGACGTTCAGTCATGCGCTGGACCCTGCAGCAGGCGGCCCGGCGATGGCCACGGTCTCGATCGCAGATCTCGAGGCGACGTTCGAGGCGATCTCGACGGGCGACGTCGGCTGGATTCAGGTGCGGTACTCGTTCACCGCACGCGACTCGTCGGAAACGCTCACGTTCACCGGCATCCCGAACGGTCGGGACCGGCAAGGCGGCGTGATGATCGACGGGGTCGGCATCTCTCGCTGAGCCGACGATGGGCCGCCACCGCTCGTATCGCTAGGGTCAGCGCATGCCGAAGGTCTTCGTTCATGGCAACCCGGAGTGCGATGCGGTGTGGGAGCTGCTCGTCGATGCGCTCGCCGACCGAGGGGTGACCGACGTGGTCCGGCTGTCGCCGCCGGGCTTCGGTGCACCCTGCCCGGCGGGCTTTGATGCAACCGCAACGGGCTACCACCGCTGGCTGGTCGACGAACTCACCGCACTCGATGGCCCGATCGACCTGGTCGGCCATGACTGGGGTGCCGCCCATGTGGCGGCGATTGCTGCGGACCGACCCGATCTGATCTCGACGCTCACCATGGATTGCGGTGGGCTGCTTCATCGCGACTACGAGTGGCACGACATGGCTCAGGCCTGGCAGACCCCGGGCGTTGGCGAAGAGGTGATTGCGGCCATGATCGGCACACCGCACCCGGAGAAGGTGGCAATGTATGTGAGCTTCGGTATGCCTGCCGCGATCGCTGATGCCCACGCGACGGCACTCGATGAAACGATGGGAGCGTGCATCTTGACGCTCTATCGCAGTGCACCGAAGCCGGTCATGGAGGATCTCGGCGCTCGGATTCGGGCCGCTACCCGAGTCCCGACCCACTTCGTGGTCGCTGAGGAGGATCACTATGTGGCGGCCGAGCTCGCGATGGAGACGGCTGCTGATCTCGACGCCCACGTGACCAGGCTTGCCGGTCAGTCGCACTGGTGGATGCTCACCGCCCCGCTGGAGGCTGCCGATGCGATGGTGAGCTTCTGGGCCGGCACGGAACGTCGCTGACGACGTCTCGAACTCCGTACGGACGGGGGGACTTGAACCCCCACACCCTCTCGGGTACCAGGACCTAAACCTGGCGTGTCTGCCAATTCCACCACGTCCGCGTGAGGCGTCTCAGCGTACTCACCAGCTACGGAGCGGCCCACTGCACGGGTTGCCGCATTCGGGGCGGTACCCTGTCCCGCATATGACCGAGACGAACCCGTTCATCCCCCAGCTCGCTGACGTCCCGTCGCCCGGAAGCCCGCAAGCCGACATCTACCACCGGCTCCTGCAGGACCGCATCGTCGTGCTTGGCACCGATGTGAACGACGGCATCGCCAACTACATCACGGCCCAGCTCCTGTACCTCGAAGGTCAGGATGCGGAGAAGCCGATCTGGCTCTACATCAACTCGCCGGGTGGTTCGGTCACCGCCGGTATGGCGATCTACGACACGATGCAGTTCGTCCAGCCCGAGGTCGGCACCATCTGCATGGGCCTCGGAGCATCGATGGGACAGTTCCTGCTGTGCGCAGGGGCTCCCGGCAAGCGCTACGCCTTGCCTCACGCCCGGATCATGATGCACCAGCCGCTCGGTGGCGTGCAGGGCCAGGCAACCGACATCGCCATCCAGGCCGAGCAGATGGCGTACACCAAGCGTCTGTTGCAGGAGCGCATCGCCCAGCACACGGGGCAGACCTATGAGACCATCGAGGCCGATTCCGATCGTGATCGTTGGTTCACCGCCGAGCAGGCGAAGGACTACGGCCTGATCGATCACGTCATCGTCAAGCGCGGCGAGATGCTCTGATCGGCGCTCGCGCCGACGAGTGAGACTGATCGGCGCCCGCGCCGACGAATGACACTGATCGGCGGGGCTTGTCAGGCCTCGCCCGCGTCGACCTTGTCGACGTACTCCTCGACGGTGATCGTCACGCCTTCATCCGCGACCCGCTGCTGATCTGCGGGCCGCAAGAACGGCTGCAACGCATCGACCTGCTTCCACGAAGCGGTCGGCGCGTCGCCGTTTTCGTCCGGCACGTAGCGGCTTGGCTCGACCCGCTCGTGCTTCACGATGTAGCGGGGACAGTTGATGAACGAATCGGTGATCGTGGCCCGCACGAGCAGTTGGGCACCGGGGAACGTCTCGATGAGCGGATCGTCAGCGCTGACGGTGGCATCGGCGTGGACCCGCACCCGATGCGGGGTCTCGAAGTCGATGAAGAGCATGCCGATCTTCGCCGGTTCGTCGCCGGCGTGAATGTTGCCCATCGACAAGAACATGCCGTTGCCGTCATAGGACGGGAAGACGAGGGTGGTCGGGTCGACGACCTTCACGAAGCCCTTGGGGCCGCCCTTGTGCGACACCGTTGGTTGGCCATCGGGTCGTACGGTCGACAAGAAGAAGAACTCGCGTTCTTCGATGAACGAGATCGCTCGTTCGTCGAGCTGGGGCTGGATGATCGAGAACTCCATCGCCGTGGCGAGATCGCGGCTCTCGAATTGCTCCTGCAACTCGATGTGGGACTCGTTGTAGAAGGTCATGTTCGGGCTGCCTCCGCGTTGCCGCGTAGTTCCTCGACGCCTGCGGCTCGGTCCTCGTAGCGAAACAGTGCCGAGCCGCTCACGAAAACGTTGGCGCCCGCCGCCGCACATTCCTTGATCGTCTCGGCGTTGATGCCGCCGTCGATCTCGATGTCGATGTCGTTGCCGCTGGCGTCCACCATGGCCTTCACCTCGGCGATCTTGTCGACGAGCGGAATGTACGCCTG
>JBCCYT010000077.1:0-19759 GCA_039188975.1 Actinomycetota bacterium | reverse complement strand
CGTTTTGGCGATCACCCTGGTGCTCGCCGATGGTTCGGTGCGTTACGGCTGGGATCTCGACAATGTCGTGGCGCCGTTGGTGACCGCAACCGGTGATGTCATCACCTTGCCGGCGTTGGTGTGGGCAGCGGCGCTCACCGGGATCGGTGGTGTC
This sequence comes from Actinomycetota bacterium, assembly GCA_039188975.1. Lineage (GTDB taxonomy): Bacteria > Actinomycetota > Acidimicrobiia > Acidimicrobiales > Aldehydirespiratoraceae > UBA11606. The sequence goes on along the minus strand of JBCCYT010000077.1, from coordinate 19,605 downwards.
ACGACGTCGATTGCGGTGGTGGTGTCGGTAGTTGCAGTCATCGGGGTGGGGTGGGCGCTGCGGACCGACCATGCGGTCATTCGTTCGGTGATGCGCGAGTCACTTCCGATTCTGACCTTTGCCGGCATCGTGGACCTGATCGCAGGGATCACGATCGAGAAACGGCTCGATGATTTCGTGGCGTTCCCTGTGTTGCTCATCTTGCTCCCCGGGTTCTTGGGCACGGCCGGTGCGCTCGGCGGGGTGCTGTCGAGCCGGCTCGGCACGAAGCTGCACCTGGGCTTGATCCGACCGGGTGCGTTGCCCCGAGGTCGGGCCGGGGGCGACGTGGTCATGATGTTCGCGCTGTGCCTGCCGATCTTCGCGATTGCAGGCGTGGTCGCCGAGGTCGGCGGGCTCATCACCGGCCAGGCGAGCCCAGGCCTGGCCCACCTCGTTGCGGTCGCGGTGCTTGGCGGCCTGCTGGCGTCGATGGCGGTCGTCGTCGTGGCGTATTACTCGACCGTTCTCGCCCTTCGATTTGGGCTCGACCCGGACACCTACGGCATTCCAATCGTGACGTCAGCGCTCGATTTCGTGGGTGCCTTTGCCCTGATTCTCGCCCTTGTCACCGTGGGCGTTGCATGATGCTCGAACAAAGGAGCGCGACCTGATGGACGACCGACCCCGAAATCTCCGGGAGATGCTCGCGGAGGCGAAAGACAGCTCGGAGCTGATGATCGACCTTGCGTACGCCGCGCTCTACTTCGGCGATCCGGACATGGCCGAAGAGGTCGCCGGCCTCGAAGAAACCCTGAGCGATCTCATCCAAGACATGCGGGGCATCTGCATCCTCGCCGTGCGGAACCCGAGGGAGGCCGAGGGCATGTCTTCGGTGCTTCAGGTGATCTCCGCAATCGAACGTATGGCGAACGACGCCGTTGACATTGCTCGGATCATCACCCACAAGGTCGGTATTCCAGCCGAGCTGGTCGCCGACCTCTCTCAGGCAGAGGAAGTCAGCCATCGTGTCCTGGTGTCTGCGGGCAGCCACCTGGCCCATCGACCGCTGTCAGCCCACGAATTGCCGGTGCAAACGGGTATGCGGGTCATGGCGGTGCGCCGAGAGCGGCAGTGGATCACGAATGTCGACGGCGACACGATCGTGATGCCCGGCGATGCCCTCTTCTTGCGTGGTTCACCTGACGGCATCCCCCGGCTGCGCGAGCTCGCCGCGGCAGAACGGTGGACACCGCCGACGATCACCGAAGATCCGTTCGTGACCGATCTCGACCGGGCGGTCGATGTGTTGGTGGAGATGAAGAACCTGTCCGAGGTGGCTGTGGGCTTGGCGTACTCGGCGCTTGTGTTGGCTGACCATGGACTCGCTGCGGAGGTGCGCCAGCTCGAGGACCGCCTCGATGAGATGAAGGATCGGTTGGAGTTGTGGGTGCTTCGGGCGGCCAGCGGCAAGCCGGATCCGTCGCCGCTGCGCGGTTTGTTGCAGCTTGCCCAGGCGGCGGAGGACATCGGCGATCAGGCCCAGGCGATGGTGTGGCTGATCGAACAGCGAGAAGACGTCCATCCGATTCTCGGCATTGCGCTCGGCGACAGTGATGATGTGGTCATCAAGGTCCCGGTCGCGGCTGGCAGCGAGGCGGATGGCCACACGTTGTCGGATCTTCGGCTGAACATCGAACCCGGTTTCAACGTCCTTGCGATCCGCCGAGCGGGTGGGTACCGATACCGGCCCGGCGGGCGGGTCGAGCTGCTCGCTGACGACGAGCTGATCGCGAGCGGACCGGAGGAGGGCCGTGCGTTGCTGGCGAAGCGATGCGGCTGGCGGTTGATCGACCCTGACGACGGTGGTGAGGTGGAACTCGAACCGCTCTCGACGGTCTCCTGAGCGAGACGGCTCAGTATCGTCAACGTATGACCGAGCCGCTCTGCATCCTGACTGTGCATGCGCATCCCGACGACGAAGCGTCGAAGGGAGCCGGCACGATTGCCCGCTACCAGGCGGAAGGGGTTCACACCGTGCTGGTGTGCTGCACCGGTGGTGAAGAGGGCGAGATTCTCAACCCGGCGATGGACCGCCCAGAGGTCATCGAGAACCTCGGTGCGGTGCGCCGTGAAGAACTGGCTCGGGCGACGGAGATCATCGGCTACGACACGGTCCACATGCTTGGCTACCGCGATTCAGGTATGCCTGAGAGCGACGCCAACTTCCACCCTGACTGCTTTGCGGTGGCGCCGTTCGACGAGGCGGTCGATCGCCTGGTCGCCATTTTGCGAGCCGAACGCCCCCAGGTGATCGTGACCTATCCAGAAGATCAAGGCAGCTATCAGCATCCTGATCATCTCCGGGTGTGGGACATCACATTGCCAGCGGTGGAGAGAGCGGCCGATGCGTCCCACCGTCCTGACCTGGGAGGTGCGTGGTCGGTTTCGAAGATCTACGCCTCGACATGGTCGCGAGCTCGCCTTGTCGCACGCCACGAGGCGTTTCTTGCGCAGGGGCTCGAGTCGCCGTACGACGAGAAGTGGTTCGAGCGTCCTGATCAAGACCACACCATCACCGCAAAGGTGTCGATCGAGGGCTTCACCTATGCCCGTCGCGAAGGGCTGTTGGCCCACGCCACCCAGATCGACCCCAACTCGACGTTCTGGTTCGGGTTGCCGCCCGAGGTCGAGGAGCAGCTGCATCCGTGGGACGACTACCTACAGATCACCGGGCTCGATACGGGTGATGCGGTGGAAGATGATCTGTTCGCCGGGCTACGGCCGGCGGTGGTCGAGTCATGAGTGATGCCTTCACTCCCGAGTGGTTCGACCGGATTGCGCCCACGCTTTCGAGCCTGCCTTCCGCGGGTGCGGTCGATGCGGTGGTGCAATACGTGATCTCGTCAACCCCGGACGGCAAAGTCACTTTTCACGCGGTGATCGAGCAGGGCGTGGTGATCGATGTGGCATCAGGCAAGGCATCGGACCCGACGGCGGTGATCTCGGCAAGCTACGACGCGGCCCTCGACATTCTCGAAGGTCGCAAGTCGCCTGACGCCGGGTTCATGGACGCGTCGCTCAAGGTCGAGGGTGATCACAAGACGTGGCTGCTCGACTTGCGTGATGTGCGGCGTGCTGCCCTGACTGCGATTGGTGCTGCCGGTTGAGTTGACCGGGCCGGTCACCGTTCGAGCGGGTGGTCAGCGGCGTTCGCGTTGGGCGTCGCGCAGCGGCCGATATCCGATTCGGATCGCGCCGAGCTGATCAAGTTGATCGGGGAGCTCCCGGTCTGTGAGCACCGCCAAGTCGTCGAATCGGCCGGTGGCACCGGGATCGATGGCCCGGATCTCTTCGGCCGCGAGTGCCGGAGCAAACGCGACCTGGGTGACGCCAGTAGGGAGACCTGCGAGAACTGCGTCGAGGTGGGGTCGGGCCCCGCCCCGAACGAGTCGGAAGTGATCAGGGATCACGACCCCTTCTTCTGCGGCGAGGCGTCGGAACGGAAAGCCGGCCTCGGTCTCTGCATCGCCGGACTCGAGCCGCAGCGGCAGGTCCGCGTCACAGGCCAGGTCGAGGAGCACATCGAAGAACTCTGGCCGCTGTTGCAAGGCGCGCAGATGGGTTGTGAGGTGGGTGGGCGTCACTCCCCAGCTGATCGCCCGTTCGACTTGGGCTCGGCATTCGCGTCGCACCTCGTCGAGGTCAGCATGGTCCCAGAGGTCGGCTGGGGTGCGGGGGAAGCCACCGTCGCCATCGAGGAGGCTCGGGGCCTGGGTGAGCGGACCCCAGCGGAAGTCCTCGAGCTCGGCATTGAGGGTGAGATGGATCCCGATGTCGAGGTCGGGACGATGCGCGACCTGGTGGGCGGCATGACGGGCCCAGGGTCCGGGCATCATCAGTGTGGCGGTGGTGGCGATTCCGTCGCGAAGCGCCGTGATGCCGGCGGCGGTTGCCGCGTGGGTCGACCCGAGCAGGTCAGCGGAGAGAATGAGCAACCGGTCGTCGGGCCCGTAGCCGAGACGCTCGTGCAGCGGGATCACGACGCGACGCTACTCAAGGGGCACATCGGGCCCACCGCATACACCCCACAGCCCGATGTCGGCGGCAAACGCCGAGTCTTCGGCATCCTCGAAAAGGTTCCGGTAGTAGCTGTTGGGTTCGTAGATGAGCACGCCGGCGTAACCCTGTTCGATCAGATCGAGATTGATGAAGAGCTGGTCGCTCGATCGCACGACGTAGGCGAGCAGGCGGTCGTATTGGTCGCGTGCTTCGACGTCGCGAATCAGGGTCACGTCGGTGCCGGGCGGCAGCAGCCCACTCAGGTAGTCGGAGGACTCTTGGCCGTAGCACTGGTCAGGTCGGTTCTCCGCCACCGATTCGGGCGTGTCGATGCCGAGCAGCCGGACTCGCTCGCGAGCGCCGTTGATCTCGACGATGATCGTGTCGCCGTCGACCACCCGTTCGATGATGGCGTTGGGTTCGAGGTCAGCTTGGTCGGGGACGGTTGCGCTGGGGGCCGCCTCGGTGGTGCTGGGCGATGCGTCGGTCGGTTCCGCCGAGGGGCCCGTGGTTGCTGGGGCGAGTTCGTCGAGACTGACCGGCCCATCACCCGGGGTTGTCTCAGCCGTCGAGTCGTCGGCACCGGTGCAGGCCGCCGCTGCGATGGCGATGGCAACGGCAGTGATCAGGAGACGGCGCACGACGTCAGTCTGCTGGGACGTGAGCCGGTTTCAGCGTCAGGCTGCGTCAGCCAAGGGAAGGGTGGCTTGTTCACCCGCATCGATGGTGATGACGGACGAGTCTTCGGGGGCATCTTGGGCGATTTCGGCGGCCCGCCGAGCGTCGATCGCCCGCAAGACGGCACGAGCGTTGGCGACGCCCTCGAGCCCCTGATCGCGGGTTGCCTGATCGAGGCGCCAGGCGGGGCGGGAATCGATGAGAAGGAGCTGCTTGGTCATGGCTCCACTATGCAGAGGGGGTGTGACACTGCCCGGCGCAACGTGCCACGATGCGGCATATGCAGCGCTATGGCATGACGGTCCCGTTCGATGATCTACAGCTCCACCAGCAGCGAGACCGCTACGAGCGGCTCGAAAAGGCCGGCTACACCGACCTGTGGTCGGCCGAGGCGATGGGAGCCGATGGCATCACGCCGCTCACCCTCGGTGCCGTCTGGACCCCATCGATGCGGCTCGGCACCGCCATCCTCCCCGCCTACACCCGCGGCCCGGCCCTGATGGCCCAGACCGTCGCCGGGATCGCGTCGGCCGCACCGGGCCGGTTTGTGGCGGGGATCGGCTCGTCGTCGAACGTCATCGTCGAGCGCTGGAACAGCATCCCGTTCGACGAACCGTTCAAACGCACCCGCGACACAGTGCGCTTCCTGAAGGCGGCGCTCAGCGGCGAGAAAGTCACCGAGACCTACGACACGTTCGAGGTGAAGGGTTTCCGGCTGGGGCTCGTCCCCGAGCAGCCGGTCCCGATCCTGGTTGCCGCATTGCGCGAGGGCATGTTGCGCATGGCCGGCCGTGAGAGCGACGGCGCCATCATCAACTGGCTGTCGGCCGACAACGCCGCGACCGTGTCGGCGATCGTTCGTGAAGAGAACCCCGAGGCCGAGATCGCCGCCCGCCTGTTCGTCGCGCCCACCTCCGACACCGAGACCGCGCGCAATATGGGCAAGTTCGCGGCGGCGGCCTATCTGAACGTGCCGGTCTACCGGGCGTTCCACGAATGGATGGGCCGAGCCGATGCGCTGGGCGAACATTGGGAGCAGTGGGCCGCCGGTGACCGCAAGGGTGCGCTCGAGAAGATCCCCGACGAGGTCGTCGATGAGCTGATCATCCACGGCTCCTACGACGAGTGCCGTGCCCATGTGCAGCGCTACATCGACGCCGGCGTCACCTGTCCGGCCCTCGCCGTGCTGCCGTTCCCGGGAGTGGATGTCGACGAGGCGATCGAGGGGCTCGCCCCCAACGCCTAGTTGCGCCCAGCCGAGGCAGTGGCGAGGTGCTTGGTGAGGTCGTCCAGGCGGGAGTGCGCATTGAGGCCGCTGGTCGACGGCATCACATAGACCCGCGACGGACCGAGCATCTGCTCCTGCCAGCCGGCTGTCGCCTTGCGATCTGCCGCCACCCGCCAACCGGCGAGCCCGACGAAGCAGACGGCCTCGGGTCCCAGCCATGTGCACAAGCGCTCGACTCGTTCGAGACCGGCCCGGTATTCGTCGTTGGACAGTTCGTCGGCTCTCGGGGTGGCGCGTTTGACCAGGTCGGTCATCCCCATGCCGTGATGGGTCAGCGCATCGCGAGGATCCCGGTCGACGGTGGCGAGTCCAGCGGCGAGGGCGGCGGGCCAGAACCGGTTGCCGGGTCGTCCGAACCCGACCAGCGTCTCGGCGGAATACACGCTCGGGTTGAGTCCACAGATCAGCAGCTGCATCCCCGGTCCGACGATGTCAGGGAGGGTGAGGGCCCGTCGAGCGGAGATGTTGATTGCCGGCCAGCGGTCGGCGGCGCCCTCGATCTGTTCGAAGCGTTCGATCGTGAAGCCCGCCCCTTCGATCACGTCCTGCAACGGCTCGGGCTGCCAGCGAGCGAAGCGACGCGGCCCCATCGAGTCGCCGGGGATGGCCATGAGATCCTGGTCGCCTTCGAACATCTGGATCTCGACCGGCCCGCCGACCTCGATCACCCGGTGCAGCTCGGCGAGCGCCATCGGCAGCTCGGGCCGGTCGATGTGGATCAGACTGTTGGCTGCGAGCGCGCCTGCGAGTGACTCGGTCTGGAAGGGAAGACCATCGGCACCTCCCTGCACCCGAATCGCGGCGGGCGCGTGCTGCGGCACCAGGTCGAGCATCTCCGCGACCGGGTCGAGCGCCACCGTCGGCTCGGGAAGATGTTCCGCCAACAGACCCGGCCCACATCCGAGATCGAGGATCGGTTTCGTCGGTCGACCACCAAGGGCCCTGGTCAATCGAAGCGCCGGGTCACCCGGCTTGCCGACCCGGGCATCACGCCACACCCGAGCCTTGTCGCGATAGATCGCGGCGGTCTCCGGGTCGACGCTCACGCCTCAGCTACCGGGCAGCGAGGCCTGCAGCTTCTGCATCCCGGTAAGCCATCGTTCCCGATCGCCGGCCCGCCGCTGCTCGAACCGAGCCACCTCGGGGTGCGGCAGGATCAAGAAGTCGTCGTTGGCCAGCCCGACGGCCACCGCTTCGGCGACCTCCTCGGGCTCGATCATGCCCATCGCCTTCACGACCTCGACCGCGAGCTCACCGTCGGCCTCGGTCATCGGGGTTCGCACGCCTTGGGGGCACAGACACGACACGCCCACGCCGTTGCCGCCGTGGGTGATGGCGATCCACTCAGCGAGCGCAACGGCACCGTGCTTGGTCACCGCATAGGGGGCGGTACCGAGGTTGGTGAGCAGACCCGCAGCCGATGCGGTGATCAGCAGATGGCCGCGGCCTCGTTCTTCCCAGCGGGGAATGAGGTGGCGGCACGCCTTCACGTGGGCCAAGACGTTCACGTTCCAGTTCGCGTTCCACGCGTCGTCGCTCAGCTCCATGCCCCCGTTCGCACCGATTCCGGCGTTGCCACACCAGAGATCGATCGGGCCGTGGTTGCCTTCGACCTGCTCGATGACGGCGACGATTGCGTCTTCGTCGGTGACATCGACACCCACCCCGACCGTGACGGCCGTCGTCTCAGCTGCGATCTCGTCAGCCACCCGCTGCGCGCCATCACCGTCGAGATCGGCGACGAAGACGACGGCCGCACCGTCTGCTGCGAATCGATGAGCCATCGCTCGGCCGATCCCGCTCGCCCCTCCGGTCACGACGATCGTTGCACCCTGGATTTCCATGGACGGGATCGTAGAGCCCCGGACAGGCCGGCACGATTCGCTCGCGGCCGAGGTTTTCCACAGGGAATCGTGAACGAATCGGCGCGCAGCGTGGTCTAGGGTGCCGACATGACATCGACTGATGCCGTCGCCATGACCGAAGCCCTTGCGCTCATCGACGAGAACCTGAGCCGGCTCCAAAAGCGCGACCTGGTCGCTGGGCCCGAAATGGCCGACCTTCTGCTCGACCTGCGCATGTTGTTGGTCGAAGCCGGGCAGACGCCCGCTCCCACCCCCGTCGGCTGACCAGCTGCGGGCGGCGTCGACTGCGCTAGCTGAGCGCGTCTGCCACCTTGCGAGCGATCGCACCGAGCGCCACGCCAGCGACGATCCCACCGGCCACGTCGGAGCCATGGTGGATGCGGACGTGGACCCTGCTCGTCGCCACGATCGCGCCGAGGGCGTACCACGCAGGGCCGCCACCGTTGCGGCTCAACATGGCTGCGGCCACCATCGCCGCCGACGCGTGCCCGGACGGAAAGCTCGACGTCTTGGGTTGGCGGAGGTTGTACGGCCGCGGTGTTTCCTGCACCGGGCGCGACCGCTTGAACATCGATTTTACGGGGCCGTTGATCAGCGCCGACTCGAGGCCGAGGGCGGTACTCACTGCGATCGCGATCTTCGGGTCGTCCTTCACGATGGCTTGCGCAACGCCGAGCGTGTGCCACAGCACCGAGAAGTCAGCCGCTTCTGACGCGGTGTAGAACAGCCGATCTACCCCCGGGTGACCGCGCAGGGCATCCCAGGCGTCGTCGAGACGATCGTCGATGCGGTCGATGGCGTCGCTCACGCCGACGAGGTTACGGGCTCATCGAGCGGTGACGTTGCGGGTTGGCTCGAAGCCGCGTTCCCACGCCGCCGGCACACCCTTGAACCACATCGGGGAGAGGTCGCCTCGGTCGAGGAGGCCAGCAAGGTCAGTAACGATGTCAGGCTCGATCGCGTTGCGCTCCAGTGCCGTTGCCGGGAGCAGGTCCGGCGGAAGCACGGTGCAGTCGGGGCGGCTGTCGCCGACGACGAACCAATCGACGAAAGGGACCCACGCAAGGTGCTGGGCAAACCGCTCGCGGGTCACGGTGGCGAGATGCTCGACCTCGGCGATCGCCTCGTTGGCGTTGTCGTCTTCTTCGAGCGGGCGCAGCACGAACATGCCGCCCGGTCCGATCATCAACCGGTTCTTTCCGCTGTGGGCCAACGTCACCTGCCGAGCGAGGCCGGACAAGGCGGCATCGAGGGCGCGTGCACTGCTGGTGTGGAGATCGGACACGCCATTTCTTCGGCCACCAGCGCAGTGGTCCTTTAGGGAAATCCGTTCTGCAGAGATTGCGATCCTGTGTCGGTGGGTGGGTCGCGGTACACCGTCGGCCCCCGAAACTGGCCGGTTGGTCATTTGAGGCACATGTTCGCTTGCGTCGTCGAACACACTCTGTCAGTTTGAACTGGGTTCATGGGGCGAAGGGTGGTCAGGGTGCGGCGGATGGCGACGGGTTTCTTGGCGTGGGTCTTGGCGATTTCGGTGCTGGCGACACCACCCGCGGCGGCCCAGGACGTTCCCCCGCCGCAGGACGAAGCCGACGAGACAGAGGTCGGGTTGCAGGCGTCGGGCCCACTCTGGAAGCCCGCCGAGCCGCAGACCGGTCTGCCTGCTGACGTCTTCGATGAGGACGGCCGCCTGATCTATCCGGACCTCGGCCAAGAGGTGGCACCACCGACCGCCGAGACAGCTGCGGGCGGGACGCCCATCGGGTTCGTGGAAGGGGTCTCCGTCCCGGTTGCCGACGAGACCACCGAAACGGTCGAGGTCTTCGCCAATCCTGACGGCACGCGCACCGCGTTCATTTCGATGGCCCCGGTTCGGACTCGCAACGACGCCGGTGAGTGGGCGCCGATCGACACCGACCTCGTGGTCGACGAGACCGGTGACTTCGTGCCGGCGAACACGATCGCCGATGTGACCGTGCTGGCGACTCCAGAGGAGGCCGGCGACTCGACCGTCATCGCCGAGGTCGCGGCCCCCGGCTCGGACGAACCGCTCCGGGTCGGCGTCGAAGGCGCCGTGCTCGATGCAGGCCAGCTGACCGCGAACGGGGCAGACGTCCAGACGGGCGCACCGCTGGTCGAGGCGGAGGGCCGGGTCGCGTTGTCGGCCGAGGTCGAGAAGGCACCTGAGGAGATGCCTACCGAGTCCATCGAACCGTCCGTCGAGGTCGATGCCGGCGTCTGGTTCGAAACACTGGAGCCGCCCGCAGACCCGTCGGCCCTACCCCCGCCGGATGTCGCCGAACGAGATGCCCCGAATGCGACTGCCGATGCGCCGAACGTGGAGGCGCCTGACGAGCCAGCTCGCAGCGAGGTCGCAGCCCAGCCGGAGGTGACCGATGCAGCTGCCTCCGCAGAGCCCGCGACAGTCGCGGCTTCCTCGCCCGAGGATGCCATTGCTGGTGTGGCGGTCGAGGCGACGGCGTCAGGGATCAAGACGACCTACGTCCTTGCATCGGCGCCCGGTGTCGACGGTGTTGTGGAGACGGTGGCCTTGCCGGACGGTTGGTCGGCTGAGCAAACGGCGCCGGGCGCCGACATTGCGCTGCTCACCGCCAACGGTGTGCAGCAGGGGGTCTGGACGGGAGGTCCGCTGTGGGACGCGGCCGGTTCGTCCGACGGTCTGTACGACGTTGTTGGCCTCGACTTGATCGACGTCGTCGATGGTGTCGCTCGCGCCCGGCTCGTGTTCCCCGACGGTTGGCTGTCGGATCCGGCCCGGCAGTGGCCGGTGTTTGCTGACCCGGAGGTCGATCTCTCGGGTCGCGATCTGGTCGACGACACCTGGGTGACCGAGTTCAAGCCGAACGAACGCAAGCGCTGGGACGACAACCTGTGGGTCGGTCACTGGGGTGCGCTCGATGGCGGTGGCAACGGCCGCATGGCGTCGTTGATCACGTTCGACTGGGACGGTGCCGGTTCGGGCGTCACCGTGAACAACGCGACGTTGTCGTTGATGCATCGGCGCACCGCTGATCCTCGCAACTCCTCGAACCCGGATCTGCCGTGCGCGACCCCGATCACCGTCGATGTGGTTGGTGTTGCGACCTACTGGGACATCGCGAACGTGAACTGGAGCAACCGCCCGGTCTCGGGTGACTTCGGCGGGACACAGGCGCCAACTGCGCCGATGCAGCCTCGTCACGACGTGCGGACTGGCGGCACGTGCACCGAACCCGGCCGTGTGCTGTGGAACGTCACATCGCTGTTCGAGTACTGGGCCGATCCCGCAAACGTCGTGAACAACCCCGATGGCAAACAGGGCGGCGAGGGGTCTGGCTACTACGGGATGTACCTGATTGGGCCGGCGGGGGAGCAGCTCACCACGCGGTCGGTTGCGTTCTTCTCGTCGGAGGGTGCCGAGAAGCTGTCCAAGTGCCCAGATGCCAACTGCGCACCGCTGATGACGGTCACCTACAACGAGGGGGCGCCGATCATCGAGATCGGTGCGAACACGTTGACGTCAGGGCGGATCGAAGTCACCGCGACGCGACCCGCAGACATCCCTGAGGACGTCTGGGCACCCGACCAGTACCGCTACCGCTTCATCCGATCGGCCGAGCGCTGTCCTGCCGATGGTTGGACGCCGTCGACTGACCCGGTGGAGCACGAGGTCGTTCAACCGTGGGCAACGTATCGAGTGCCCCCTGCGGTGGTGGACGCACAGTTCGCGGTGAACAACGGCCGCCTCGTCGTCTGTGCCCAGGTTCGTCAGGCTGGCGTTTGGTCGCCGTGGAGCATTCAGCGCTTCGGGCTCGATGACCCGACGTCTGCAGCCTTCGGGTTCGATGCGGATGGCGAGTACATCGACGGTGTCCACACCGGGATGGGCAACTACCTCGAGTCGTGGACGGACGTGTCGCTTGCGACGAGTGGTCCTGCGCTCGAGGTGACCCGCACGCTGAACACGGATGCGATGGGCGGGTCCGGTGCGTTCGGCCCGGGCTTTGCGTTCAACTACGAAATCCGGTTGTCGGAGCTCCGGGATGACCCCGATGATGAGCACCCGGCTGAGGTCACCGTGACGCTCGCCGATGGCTCGATCTCGACCTTCGAGAGCGATGGCGCAGGTGGCTTCATCCCGCCGTCGGGCGAGACCATGACGGTCACGAGTTCCGGCGGTAGCTACGTGCTGGAGTCGCTCGAACGGACCCAGTACCACTTCAGTCCGGCCGATGGTGGCAACCATGTGCTGGATCGGATCGTCGACGTCCATGGCCTGCAGTTGTCGATGGCGCGCAACGACGACGGCCAGCTGGAGACGGTGACCGATGAGGAAACCGGTCGTTTCATCGAGTTCGGTTGGGATGCCGATCGAGTGACCACCGTGTCGATCCGCGACTCGCGGCTCGGCGCGAACGAGCGCTTGACCTGGATCTATCAGTACGAAGGGTCGCCGTCCCGGCTGAAGCGAGTGTGCTCGCCCGGACAGCAGGGACAAGCGGCGGCGTGCAGCGGGGCGGGCGTCTACACGACCTACGGCTGGGCGGTGCAGCGTGGCGATACCAGCACGCCAGAGGACGATGGCTGGCGGGTCATCTCGATCCGTCGTCCGGAGACCGCCAGAGCGCTTCGGATCACCTACCTGCGCAACACGGGGATGCGCGTCGCGTCGGTCACGAACGAAGAGAACGAGCAGACGACCTATCGATGGGCCCAGGCGGGCGAACAGGTGAAGGTCACGGTGAAGGAACGCGATGCGGCTGGTACCCGTTGGCTGACCACGACCCAGTGGTACGACAGCGAGTTCCGCGTCGTGCGTGACAAACGCCCAGGGTTCCCCGGGTCGACGTTGTACACCTACAACCCCGAGAGCGGTCTGCGAGAGACGATCACCGACGCAGCTGGCAATAGCTCAACGCTCGCATACAACAGTGATCGCCGCCTGACCCGAGTGGTCAACGGCGCGGGCGAGGTCACGACCTATCGCTACGACACGAACGGCAATCAGACGCATGTGTGTGGAGGCCGCAACCCGGGAGCGGGTTCGGACACCCACTGCACGTTCACCCAGTTCGGGCCGATGACCCTGCCTGACGGTGTCGCCTCGAATGCGAGCGTGCATCAGCCATCGCAGCGCACCCATCCCGACGGAGGTTGGGAGACGTGGGTCTACACCGCCGATGGTCAGGTCGATCGCCACGTCGATGTGCTCGGGTTGGTGACCGAGTACTCGTATGTCGACGGAGATCTGTGGACGATGAAGCGATCGATCGATGGCGACACGCTCACGTTCGAATGGTTCACCCACGATCGGCAGCGGGGCTTCTTGACCGATCGCTGGCAGCAGGTCATTGCCGGCACGATTCACGACCCGTCAATCGGCTACGAGTACGACTACTGGGGCCAGGTGACCAAGATCACCGGTCCGGGCATCGTGACGCTGCGAGGACAGGTCGATCCGATCGAGCAGCTCGAGACCATCTTCACGTACGACCATCGCGGCAACGTGCGGACCCGAACCTTGCAGGAGCTCGACGATCCGACAACCGCTCGCGTCTCGGGTTTCGAGGTCGATGGTCTCGACCGCGAGATCACGATGACGTACCAGTATCAGCGTCTCGTGCCTGGCTCGAACGACGTCACGATCGAGACCGCCGAGATCACGACCGCCTACGACTGTGCCGGCAACGTCGCAACCGTGACCGACGCAAACGGCGTGACGATTCGAACCACCTACGACAACAAGAATCTTCCCGTCCAGGTGCAGCGCGTCTCGGTTGCCGGCGATCCACGCAAGATCGACATGTGCCGTCGCAATGGCTTCCCGGCCGGCAGCGTGCGCCCCGGCGGGCTCTCGGTTGTGGAGGTGCTCTCGGCCACGACGTACGACGGGGTCGGGCGGGTGGAGTCCGCCCTCGAGACCCACACCGTGTCGGCCAATGGGCAGCCTGATGAGTCGACCACCACGAGGGTCGAGTACGACGGCGCCGATCGCCCGAAACTCACCTACATCAGCGGGTTCGAGGACCCGAACGGCGAGCAACGAGACCGCCGCCTGACCGAGACGGCGTACGACGACTACGGCCGGGTCACGACGTTCTCCGAGGGTGGTACCCGCAACGGGCCGGCCGAGCGAGTGACGCACTTCGAGGCCTACGACGACGCCGATCGAGTGACGCAGATCCGGCTGGAGCTCGATGGGCCGGACCGCCGTACCGCGATTGCGTACAACCACGCGGGGCAGGTCACGAAGACGACGGTGACCGAGGACGTTGACCGCAGCGGCTCGGTTGAGCCGGACGAGACCGCGGTGACCGAGCATCGCTACGACAAAGCGGGCCGGTTGGTGTGCACCCGTGTGGGCAATGGTGGCGGTGAGGACGTGTTCACCCAGTTCGGCTACGACGGACGAGGCCTGTTGTTGTGGGAGTCCGCGCCCAACGACACGCCGAGTTGCGCGGCCGACACGACGGTCAGGACCGATCACCGGTACGACCGGGCGGGCTACCACATTTCGACGACCTCGCCCGAGGTGCCGTTGAACGGATTCACTCGGTCCGTGCGGCCGGTCGTGAAGTACGGACGAAACGCCTTCGGCGAAATCACGCACTACGAGGACGAACGCGGCAACGTGACCGTCACGTCCTATGACCAGGCTGGTCGACCCGTTGAGGTCCGCCACCCGAGGTACACCCCGCCCGGCGCGGGTGCGATCACCCCAGTCGAGCGGTTCGCGTATGACGCAAACGGCAACCTGATCCGACAGGTTGACCGCCGTGGCTACGCAACGACGTATTCCTTCGATGCGTTCAACCGGGTCATCGAGCAGGTTGATCCGCTCGTGACCGGTCAGGCGGCCGCCGGTCAGTGGACGGTGTCGTACAACGTTGACGGCACCGTCGACTCGACGACCGATCCCACCGGCGCCGTGGTTCGCTACGACTACGACCAGCTCGACCAGGTGCTGACCGAGACGCAGGTCGTGCGCGGGATGACGGTCCCGTCACCGACAGGCGGGACGGTCCAACTTCCGGGCAGCGACGTCGTCACTCGGTATCGATACAACGACCTCGGGTCGGCGGTGTCGATGACCAACGGGGTCAACAACACGACCCGCTACGAGTACGACGCGGCGCAGCGGCAGCGGGCGGTGATCGACCCCGACGGCGACACGACGAAGATCGAATACAGCGTGCACGGAAACGTCGCCGCGATCGTGACGCCTGCCGGCGTGGTGCACGCAACAACCTTCGACCCTGCAGGTCGGTCTGACGGAACCGGTGTCTACGCAAGCGAGACCGCTTGGTCGTCACAGGAGGCCCTGCGCCGCACGAGTGCCGATCTCGATGACAACGGCAATGTGATCGTCGCCACTGACGAAGATGACAACACGGTGTCGTACTCGTACGACGCGCTCAATCGGCTGACATCGGTCAGTCAAACCGTCACCGTGACCGATCCTCCGCCGGCACCGGAGGACAACGTCGTGGTGATGGTGGTCGGCAACCCGAACAAGCTCACCTCCGGAGACAAGGCGCTCCGCACCCGATTGCTCGGGCTCGGCTACACCATCCGTCTCGTCAACGATGGCGCAGCTCTCCCTGACCTCGACGGTGTCGAACTGGTCGTCATCACCGACTCGACGGTCGCCAGCCAGGTCCGCAAGTACGACGTTGTCGCCGTGCCGGTGCTGGTGTTGGAGCACGCAGCCTGGGACGACCTCGGTCTCACGAAGTCCAACGGGGTGGCGGCGGCTGGCCGAAACGTGTCGATCACGGGCGACACCGAACTCGATGCTGGCTTGTCGGGCACGGTCTCGATGATCACGCGTTCTCGGCTCACGATGGCGACCGACGCGCAGTTGGCCGAAGCGGCGATCACGGTCGCCGGACCGTCCGCCGGGCAGCACACCGTCTTTGCGTACGAAGCCGGAGCGGTCATGGCGTCAGCTGATGCCCCGGCCCGCCGCGTTGCGTTCGGCGTGACGACGCCAGCAGTCCCACGACTGACGGCGAATGGTTGGTCGCTGTTCGACGCGGCGGTGGCGTGGGCGACGACGGCGATCGAACCGCCACCCGTGGAGCACGCCGCGCTGGTGGTGGGTCGGCCCACCAACCTGTCCGCAGGCGACATCCAACTTCGCAATCGCCTGGTCCGCCTCGGCTATCAGGTCTCGATCGTCGACGACCATGCTGCGGTGCCGGCCACTGATGGATTGGCGCTGGTGGTCGTGGCCGACACGGCTGCGTCGTCGTTGCTCGGCAAGTACAAGGACGCGGCGGTGCCGTTGATCGTCGCCGAGCATGGTGCCTGGGATGACCTCGGCCTTTCGGGTGTGTCCGGCGGCGGTGCGTCGGGCCAGAACGTCGAGATCTCGAACGACACCGATCTCGACGCGGACCTCTCCGGCACGGTCCGGATGATCACCCGCTCTTCGATGACCCGGGTTGATTCCGCTCAGCTCGGCGCTGACGCGATCGAGGTCGCCGCCCATCAGAGTGGCGGTCAGACGATCTTCGCCTATGACGCAGGGGCCACGATGGACTCCGGTGTTGCACCGGCGCGACGGGTCGGTATCGGTATCACCAATGGTGCGGCGACCCGGCTCACGGCTGAGGGCTGGTTCTTGTTCGACGCGGCCGTGCGTTGGGCGACGGCACCTGCTCGTCATGCCGTGCTCGTGGTGGCCAACCCCAACAGTGTTGCCGCCGGCGATCAAGTCCTGATTGAGCGGTTGGAAGCGCGAGAGTTCGTGGTTCGCGTTGTCGACGACAACGCGGCACTGCCCAGCCTCGACGATGTCTCGCTGATCGTGGTGTCGGACTCGGCGGTCGCGTCTCGGGTGCGCAAGTACGAGAACGTCGCGGTGCCGTTGATCGCGCTCGAGTTCGCGGCGTGGGACGACTTGGGTCTGACCACGACAAACGGCCGCGGCGTCACGAATCACAGTCTTCGGATCTCCGGCGACACCGACCTGGATGCCGGCTTGTCGGGAACGGTGCGCGTGCTCGAGGCCCGCAAGCGCATGAACTGGATCCAGGATGGGCGTCTCGGTGCGGATGCGATCAAGGTCGCGTCGCGCACGAATGGTGGGCAGATCGTGTTCGCCTATGAGGCGAACACCGCGATGGCGGACGGCGCGGCGCCGGCTCGACGGGTCGGGTTCGGGTACTCCCTGGGCGCGTTGCCGTCGCTGAACGACAACGGTCGTGCGCTGTTCGATGCGGCGATCGATTGGGCGGTGAGCCCGCCGACGATGCAGCCGTTGCGGGTTGCGCTGGTGGTGAACAAGGCCGACTCGCTTACCACTGCGGACGAAGCATTGATGACGCTGCTGACCGGCCAGGGTCACCCTGTGACGCTCTTCAGTCAGACCGACAGTGCTCCGGTGTCGGGATTCGATGTTGCGATTGTTGCCTACAGCGCCAACCTGGTCGGCGGTCAGTCGATTGCGAGCTGGCGAGACGCGTCGTTTGGTGTGGTCACGGCACGGCACTGGGACTTCGACGACTTTGGTTTGACCGAGTCGGGTCAGCCGGGGGCAGTCGAGACAGACAATGCGGTCATCTCGGCCCCGTCCCATCCGGTTGCTGGCGGCTTGAGTGGAACCGTTGCGGTCGTGACGGGCCCATGGTCGATGCGCACGAATCCGGTTGCCGATCTCGGCGCGGATGCCACGGCCATCGCGGTTGAGGACGGTCACACGCCGCTGTACGTCTACGACAGTGGTGACCGGCTGGTCGGACACACCAACGCGTCGCCGAACACCGCACCGGGCCGCCGTGTTGCGTTCAACTTGCGAGACAACGCCGTGACCCGGTTGACGGCCAGTGGCACGCAACTGTTGACGGCTGCCGTCTACTGGGCGGCCGGGTCGACACCGCCACCGCTGGGCGCGCTCGCTGCGGCGCAGGACGCTCCTGTGGCCGCAGCCGCGTTGGCCGCGGACGCCCAGGTGTTGGCCGATGGTCAGCGCTTGGAGACCATCACCTTCACCTACGGCTACGACCCTGCCGGCAACGTGACCCGCATCGTCGACGGTCGCAACAATGTGTGGATCTACACCTACAACGAGTGGGGGTTGCAGGAAGACGTCGTTGAGCCGTCGACGGAGGGTCAGGTCGCTGGGGGCGATCGTCGTTACCGGATGTTGTATGACGCGGGGGGTTTCCCGGCGATGGAGATTTTGCCGGGCAATGTTCGGGTTGAGTCGATCTATGACCAGCTTGGGCGGCGCACGGTTCTGCGTTCGGGTGGTTTGGAGGAGCGGACCGGGTTCGACATGGTGGGTCAGTTGGTGTCGGCGTCGCATCCCGATGGCGAGATTTCGTTCCGGTACAACGATGTTGGCTTGCTGGTTTCGACGTCGGGCGCGGGTGAGGTGTCTGCGTATGACTATGACGCTGCGGGTCAGTTGGAGCGGCGGTATGACGCGGCGGGGACGTGGGTGCACACGTGGACCGATGATGGTCGGATCGAGACGGCGTTGGATCCGGTCACCGGGGTCGCGGTGACGTATGGCTACAACGATGATGACCGGCTCGAGACGGTCACCTATGGCGGTGGCGTTGGGACGCGTCGTTACACGTATGACAACAGTGGCCGTTTGAGTGGCGATACGTGGACGAACGCGGGCGGCACCGTGTGGGCGGCGCAGTACGGCTATGACGATCGCGGGAACGTGACCCAGAAGTCGGTGACGTCACCGGGCAGTGCTGGTGCCGGTGCGTGGAGTTACGCCTACGACGAGGCGTCTCGGTTGGTCGAGTGGACTCATGACGGCGAGGGGACGCTTGTTGGTTGGGACGCGAACGGGAACCGGACCAGTCATGGGTATGAGTTGTCGACGTTTGATGCTCGGAATCGGTTGGTGTCGTCGCCTGATGGGGTGTTTGTGTGGTCGCCTCGTGGGACGTTGGTGTCGGTGACGGGGGACAACCCGGCGGCTTATGAGTTCGATGCGTTGGGTCGGATGACGTCGGTGTCGACTGATGACGATGTTGTTGCGTTGGTGTATGACGGGCTTGATCGGGTGGCGTCTCGTAACGGCGTGGCGTTTGGGTACAACGGTGGTTCGTGGGATCCGGTGTCGGTTGGTGCTGGGGTGTATGGCCGTTCGCCGGGTGGGTCGTTGGTGTCGGTGGATGAGGGCGACGCGGCGGTGGCGGTGCGGGATCGTCATGGTGATGTTGTTGCGACGGTGACGGCTGCGGGGTTGTTGGGTTCGACGGCGGGGTATGACCCGTTTGGTGAGGTGTTGGGGTCGGCGGGTTCGGTGCCGTTGTTGGGGTTCCAGGCTGATTTCACGGATCCGGTGACGGGTGATGTGTGGATGGGGGCTCGTTGGTATGACGGGTCGGATGCGTCGTTCCGGTCTCGTGACAGCGTGTTTGGTGGGTTGTCGACGCCGGTCAGCCTGAACCGGTTCACGTATGGGTGGGCGAACCCGTTGAACATGTGGGATCCCGATGGGCGTGAGGTGTGTTACGTGTCGGGGCCTCGGGCGGGTGCGTGTTATGAGGGCGCTGATGGTGAGTCGTCGGCGATGACGCGTGCTGAGGAGGTGTTGACGGTTCGGATCATGACCGAGCCGACGTTGGATCCGGCCGGGAATCCGGTTGATGCGCAAGATGTGCGGGAGTCGTTGTATGGGGCGTTGTCGGGGCAAGACATTGTTGATGCGGCTCGGGTGACGGGGTGGTCGGGTTCCAACAGCAGTACGGATGCGTTGTT
>JBCCYT010000076.1:0-20428 GCA_039188975.1 Actinomycetota bacterium | reverse complement strand
TCGAAGTCCTCGATGTGTGGCGCCTTTTCCTCGAGCGATGCGTCGGAGCCGAGGGCCCGCTCCCAGGCCACCATCGCCGCCATCTCATCCGCCGTTGCGTCCGTCTCTCCCTCGAGCTCGTACAGACCGACCGCAGATGGCGCAGGAGTCGCCAGGTCGCCGTCGATTGCGGCCGCAAGTTCGGGAACGATGCGATCGAGCGCATAGTGCCAGCTCAGCGGGCTCGCCTCGGTGAGAGCCGCCGCAAGGAAGAGGTCGGCGATGACTTCTCGGCCTTCAGCCGCAGCGGGGAGGGCCACGACGCGCGTCGGGATGTCGCGAATCGATCCGGCTTCGTCGCGCTGATCATCGGTTGGGTTCCAGACGACAACATCGGCATCGACAACGTCGAGTCGTTCGACGCCCAGCTCGATGATGGTGCTGCCGCCGCCGGCCTCGGCCACGAGTGCTTCAGGTGGCTCGAATCCGAGTTCGGCGAGGAAGCTGTATCGCAGGTTGTTGGTCTCGTAGCTACCGAATCGGCCGGTCGCGGCGGTGTAGAACACGACGGAAGCGGTCGATCCGTCGAAGTCGGGGTTGGCGGATCGCGCAGCGTCGAAACGGGTTTCGAGGTCGTCGATGACCGCCGCGGCTTCGTCGGGCCGGCCGAGAACGTCTCCGGTGATCGTTGCCATCTCCCGCCATGGCGTGTCTTGAATGCCATAGCCGGCCGGCCGGGCGATTGTGGGCGCGATGCCGGACAAGATGCCGTAGACCCGCTCGTCGACGTTGGCATTCACGGCGAGGATCAGGTCGGGCTGGAGGGCCGCGATCTGCTCGAAGCTCGGCTCTAGGAAGCCGATCAATTCCGGTTCGGTGTCGCCGAGTGCGTCCTGGGCCCACGGCCACACGGTGAATGTCTGGGCGTCGAAGGTCTTGCGCAAGGCGACGGGCACGACGCCCATGGCGAGGGTGAAGCTGTGGTCGGAGAAGCCGAACGTGACGACTCGTTCAGGCTGAGACTCGACCGTGGTTGCCCCGAACGAATGGTCGATGGTCACGGGAAAGAGGCTGGTGCCCTCCGACTCGTCTGCGGCAGTGCTGTCGGTGTCAGCATCGCCGTCGGCATCATCGCCTTCGACGTCCCCATTGGTTGCGTCGATCGCTGCCTCGACCGACGCCGAAGCCTCGGGGGATGACGGGCCGTCATCTGTCGTGCCGCATGCCGACGCAACGATCGCCAAGGCGGTGAGGAGAGCGGTCAGTGGGCGAGCGCGAATCGACATGCCGTGAGTGTAGGAAGACCTAACGCACAAGAGCAGGCTGGCCGCACCTTTCGATAAGGTCAGATGATGCGCTTCATCGGCCGTTCCTGGGTGCTCGTGGCGCCCGTGGTCGCGCTGCTCGCTGTGGCGTGCAGCGAAGCCGACTTGCCGACCGCCGACGCCGGTGTCGAGCCGCCCCCGGAAACCGCGACGACCGCGCCCGCCGACCCGCCGACTGCGGATGATGAGCCGGCTGGCATCGACTCCGACACCGACGCGGTCGAGGAGTCAGCGAGTCCATCGGAGCCCGCCGAGGAACCCACCCCCACGGTTCGAACAGAACCGCTGCTCGTCATCGATGCCTTCGGGAACGAGGTGACGATCCCGGCCTCCCCCCAGCGGGTCTTTGCGGGCGACGACACATCACTTGCGAACCTGCTGTCGCTCGGTGTTCGGCCGGCGGGCATGGCGGTCAATCAGAATGCGGTTCCGGACTTCCTCGCCGAACAACTCGACGGCATCGAAGACCTGTCGATCGAGGGTGGGCTTCGAGTCAACGTCGAAGGGCTCGCTGCTCTGGCTCCCGACCTGATCATCGGCCCGGGCACCACGCTGCTGCAGGTCCAGTACGGCCTGGTCTCGGAGATCGCGCCCACCTACGCCTACGAGTATGGCTACGCATCGAGCGAGGAAATCCGCACCAATCTCACCGACGTCGCTCGCCTGTTCGGTTTGGAGAATCGGGCCGACGAGATCGTCGCTGCGCTCGACGCCCGCGTCGCCGACCTGGCCGGACGGCTTGCGGCGTCAGATGACCCTGACATCACCGTGTCGGTGCTGCGGATCTTCGCCGACGGTTTCGGGCTGTCGCTTCGCCACGGCACGACCGAGAGCGTCCTGATGCAGGAGATCGGCATCCAGCGACCGGCCAATCAGCAGTCGATCGAGGCGTTCGCCACCGAGATCACGATGGAGACGCTCAATGAGGCGGCGGCCGATGTCATCTATCTGTACGTCGATGATCCGACCGACACCAGCGAGTACGACGCCATCCTCGAAAGCCCGCTGTGGCAGACCCTCGAGGCGGTTCAGAACGATCGGGTCTTCCTCGTCGACGGAGGTATCTGGAACGGCATCTCGATCGCCGCCGCTCACCTCATCCTCGACGATCTCGAAGCGACGCTCGGCCTCTGAGCGAGCCGGCGCTCAGCTCGCAGCCGACGCACGCTGGGCAAGGACGATCTCTCTGGTCGGCACCCGGAACCAGATGTAGCTCACACCGACCAGTCCGGCGGCGGCGATGGCGCCTCGCACCGCCCAGCCGTCGACGAGGAATGCGCTGAGAGTGCAGAAAAACACGATCATCGAGATGGCGATGTGCTTTGCCCTGCGAGGCATGCCCAAGCCGTCGCGATGGTCTTGGACCATGGGGCCGATCTTCGGCAAACCGAGGACCCACGCCTCGAGCCGGGGGCTCGACTTCGAGAAGGACCAGGCGGCCAAGATGAAGAAGACGGTGGTGGGAAGGCCGGGGACGACGATGCCGATCGCGCCGATGGCGACGAACAGCAGGCCGAGCATCGTCCAACCGAACCGGGCGATTCGGCCGCGTTCAGGCACGGTTGGTGACGTGTCCGGTGTGATCGATGCGTCGGTCACACCCTGAGTCTGGCCCGTGCATCGGGGTTTTGGGTGGTCAGGGGACCGAGTTGTCCCATCCGGCCCGATCGCAGGCTGCCCGGAAGCGGCGTCTTCCCGCCGCGGTGAGCATTGGCGACAGCACGGCGAGGTGGTGGTCGATGCCTCGTTGCATGTCCGTCCATTCGAGGTCGGCCTTTGCCTCCATCTCGCGGAGATGATCGGCCCAGTGGCGGCTGAGAATCCACAGCGAACGGCTGAGGACCTCGACGTCGACATCGGCGTCAGCGCGAAACAGGCCCTCCTCGGCGATCCGCTCGATCAACGCCTGCCGCTCGGCAAGCGCCGCAACCAAGATCGGGCTGGGGGCGACGACGGCGTCGGCGGGTTCGAAGATCCCTCGATCGCGCATCAAGAACCCGTACGTCCATGTCAACTGCATGGCGTTGTGGAGGCTCTCGAGGTAGTCATCGGCAATGTCGCCGGGCGCATGGTTTGCTCGTCGTTTCTCGCCGTGAAGCCGGACCTGTTCGCTGAAGTGCAGGGCAAGGTCGAGCTTGGTCGGGAAATGGTAGGTGAGGTTGCCCTGGGAGATCCCGATCTCCGCGGCGATCTCGGTGAGGGTCGTCGACGGATAACCCTTCTGGTTGAAGAGCCGGAGTGCAGTGTCGGCGATTCGGTCGGCGGTCGTGGTCACGGTGGAGGCCAGCTTTGTCTGTGTTGGGTGTCACGTTGCGTCATTAGGTAGAAGTACCTAGTGTTTAGGTAGTAGATCCTAACTCGTAGGAGGAGAACATCATGGAGACCGTCGCCGTGCATCTCGACGCACTCGCCCGCCCGAACTGGACACCGGAGGAGGCGGCCAATGCGGCGCTCGTTGCCGACTTCGTCCGGCTGCTGATGAACGAGCACGACTTCGATGCGGTTCGGCGTGACTTCGGTAACGACGCCTACGTGCAGCACAACCACGGCATCGCCGAAGGCATCGAGGGCGTGATCGAGACCGTGAGCAACCTCACCAAGCGTTTCCCGGAGTACTCCTACGACGTGAAGTCGATCAACGTCGATGGCGACATCGTGATCTTTCACTCCCACGCCACCTTGCGGGCATCCCACCGCGGCAACGACCGCAAGGGTTTCAACATCACCGACCGCTGGCGGATCGAGACCGGACAGATCGTCGAGCACTGGGATTCGATCCAGCCAATGGACCGATTCGGTCGCCTCTATGCGTTGATGGTCGGCGGCAAGGTCCGAAACCAGAACGGCAGCTACTGAGCTGGGGTTCCTCCGGCCAGCCAGACCTGGTAGCTCGAACCGTCTGCTTCGATCGCGGCGGCACGGGCCGTGGCATCGGCACCTTCCGGCAGGCCCATGTAGCGCGGGTATTCAGCGGCGGCGATGACGTCGCGCCAGTCGCCGAGTGCGGTTGCAACCGCGGAACGGAGTCTTTCGAGGTCGCCGTCGGCCAGCCTGAGCACGGCGGCGCTCACCCGAGCAACGGCGCCGGGGTGATTGCCGGAAAGGGCACCGAGCGCGGCGCGCGCCGTGTCGGCCTCGGCGCCGAAGTCGCGCCTGAGCAGGCGGTCGACGTCGCCGGGCTCGATGTTCGGGACGGGTTGGCTCATCGGGGTGCTCCATCGACGTTGGCGTCGTAATCGATCGCCCACAGATTCTTGCTGGTTTGCGCCGCCAGAATCAGCAAGGCGAAGGCGTTGAGGCCGACGATCACCGGGACACCCCAGCTGAAGATGGCCGTGTCGACGAGCCACACGAACGTGTTGAGCGCGATGTACCCGATGCGAATCTCGGTCGGGCCGATGCCGTAGTAGGCGATCTGGAACTGGTTCGTGGCGGCGAACGACAGGAACGACACCGCCATCGTGGCGCAGGTGATCAACAACAAGAGAAGGAACAAGAATTCGAGCCACTCAGCGGTGACGAGGAACGAATAGGCGATCACGATCGACCCTGCGAACAGCAGATCGAGCAGGTGATCCATGTAGAAGCCCCACTTCACGAGGCCTTGCTTGCGGTACTTGCCGAGGGATCCATCGAGACTGTCGGTGAGCCACTGCCCGAACACCATGACCGAGATGCCGTTGAGCCACGCGAGGTGCATGGTGGAGAGCCAGCCGAACAGGATGGTTCCGGCTGACCATACGACGGTCAGCGCGGTCAGGTGGTGGCTCATGATCGGGCGGGGGACCTTCGGGACGGCCCAATCGATGAAGCGTCGTTCGGCCGGTCCGAGGATCGATTGGCCGGTTTTCTTGTCCCCGGCGAACTCGTCAGGCATGGGTCCAGTCTGGAGCAGGGCCGGACGCAGGGTTCGGATGCTGTTCGCTTGTTAGCCTCGGGCCCATGTTCATCAACGGGCAGTGGGTCGACGCCAGAGACGGGGGCACGTTCTCCGTCACCAATCCCGCCACCGGGGCGGTCATCGCCGAGATGCCCGATGGCGGAGCGGCGGATGCGACGGCGGCCATCGACGCTGCGCATGCCGCCCAGCGCGAGTGGGGGTCGACCACCGCATACAGCCGCGCCGATCTCTTGATGGGAGCGTGGCGCGTGATGGGAGAGCGAGCTGGCGATCTGGCTGCGCTCATGACCGAAGAGCAGGGCAAGCCGTTGAAGGCGAGCCGGGCTGAGGTCACGTACGGCGCGGACTTCCTGCGCTGGTTCGCCGAAGAAGCCCGTCGCATCACCGGCGAGTGGCTGCCGTCGGGCCGGCCCGATCAGCGGTTCCTTTCGGTGAAGACGCCGGGCGGTGTGGTCGCGGCGGTGACCCCGTGGAACTACCCGATGTCGATGCTGACCAGAAAGATGGGTCCGGCGCTGGCTGCAGGCTGCACGCTGGTGCTCAAGCCGGCCGAAGCAACCCCGCTGTGTGCCAAGGCGATCTTCGAGTGCTTCATCGACGCTGGCGTACCCGATGGGGTCATCAACATGGTCACCGCTGCCGATCCCAAACCGATCGGTGACGTCTTCACTGGCGACCCCCGCGTCAAGAAGCTGACGTTCACCGGGTCGACCGCAGTGGGTCGAGTGCTGGCCGCCAAGGCCGGTGCCAACTTGCAGCGAGTCTCCGTCGAGCTCGGCGGGCATGCGCCGTTCATCGTGTATCCCGACGCCGACCCGGTTCATGCCGCCAAGGGTGCCGCAGCGTTGAAGTTCCTGAACTCGGGACAGGCCTGCATCAGCCCCAACCGTCTCTACGTGCACCGTGATCACGCCGATGCGTTCATCGACACGATGGTGCCTCGCGTGGCCAAGGTGAAGGCCGGCAACGGCACGACCGATGGTGTGGGCGTCGGCCCGCTGGTCAATGAGGCCGCAGTCGCCAAGGTCGCCGCCCAAGTCGACGACGCCCGGGCCAAGGGCGCCGAGGTGCCGGTCGGCGGGATGCGCCTCACCGATGACGGTCTCGACGCCGGTCATTTCTACGCCCCGACCGTGGTCACCGGTGTCACCGACGACATGACGATTTACCGCGAAGAAACGTTCGGGCCCGTCGCCCCGATCATCATCTACGACGACGTCGACCAGGTGATCGATCTCGCCAACGACACCAACTACGGCCTTGCTGCGTACGTCTACACGAAGGATCTCTCGACTGCGATCCGGGCGATGGAGGGTCTGCGGTTCGGCATCATCGGCATCAACGACGTCAACCCGACCTCGGCTGCCGCACCGTTCGGCGGCATGAACGACTCCGGCCTCGGTCGCGAAGGCGGCCACGAAGGCATCGCCGAGTACCTCGAGACCAAACTCGCTGGCATCGCCCTCTAGCCAACCCACGTCTCTTCGCTCCTCTCACCCCTCCCTCGTTCTGGGGTCCCCACCGCCCGCTCAGCGGGCGGCGGGGACCCCAGAACGGGTGGGTCGGGGGTGAAACGGGGGATCCCCTAGGGGGTTTTGGGGGGTTTCCCGGACAGACACGGGCGTGGTGATGCGGCTCACTGGGAAGCATGCACACCGCCACCGCATCCCAGCCCCAGCTCAGCGCCGCTGATCTCGCCGCCCAAACCCGTTCGGACCGCAACCGGGCGGTCGACGCCTACCGGGCCGTCGCCATGATCATCGTAGCGCTCGGCCACTGGGCTGCCGTCGCTGCCTTCCTCGACGAGGACGGCGACCTGGTCGCCGGTAACGCGCTCGAGTACGCCCCGTCGATGGCGTGGGTCACCTGGGCGCTCCAGGTCATGCCGCTGTTCTTCGTCGTCGGTGGCTACGCCAGCGCAGTCTCGCTCGACTCCTTCGAGGCGAAGGGAAAGGGCACGGGGGCCGACTGGGTCGCCGGTCGGCTTCGTCGCATGCTCGCCCCGACGGTCGTGCTCGCCGGCTTCTGGGCGGGCCTGTACGCAGCCGGCACCGTTGTCGGAGTCCAGGGTCTCGTCGGCATGGGTGCGGTCGCCGCGGCCATCCCGCTGTGGTTCCTCGCCAACTACACGATCGACACCGGCATCGCCCCGATCGTGCGTCCTCGCTACCGCGCCAACCCGGTCGCAACCGTCGCAAGCCTCCTCTCCATCTTCGGTGGGGTTCAGCTCGCCCACCTCGCCGGTGTGCCGCACATCGGTCACGTCAACTGGGTCATCGGATGGCTGATGTTCCAGGTCGCCGGCTTCGCCTGGCGTGATGGTCACCTCCCGACCGGCCGCAACCTGCTCGCTGTCGCTGGCGTCGCCTGGCTCGCGCTGATCAGCCTGACCGTCGTCGGTCCGTTCCCCGTCTCGATGATCCACTTCCCGGGGCTCGAGATGTCGCCGACCCACCCGCCGTCGATCGCCCTCGTCGTCTTCGGCGTCGCCCACAGCGCCACCGCCTTGGCCGTCGCCCCCGCGATCACTCGTTTCCTCGAGCGCAACACCAAGGCCTGGGCTGCGGTCGTCGCCGCCAACTCGATGGCGATGACGATCTACCTGTGGCACATGACCGCCGCCATCGGTGCCGTCGCCATCACCTGGCAGCTCGACCTGCTGCCCACCGCCACGGTCGGCTCGGTCGCCTGGTGGATCCAGAAGCTCCCGTTCTTCGGTCTCTCGATCGTGCTGCTCACCGCTGTCACCGCCCTGGTGAGCGGTGCCGAGCGCCGCTCGCTGCTGGCCCCGGCCCGCAACTGGGTCGGCGGCTGGATGTCGATGGCGGTCACCGTGGTGTTCGTCTCATCGATGCTCAAGCTCTGGACCGCCGGGTCGCCCCTCGCGGCCGCCGCCGGTTCGGCCGCGGTGCTCGTCGCCGGCCGGTTCGTTCTCGCCGCTCCCGCTCGTGACGAGGTCAGCCGATGACTGCGGCTGGGCGCACCCCCGACCCGATGACGGCCATGGCGACGCGGCTCCTGGCCACCACAGGTGTCGGCCTCCTCCTAGCCGCCGCCGTCAGTCTGGCGAGTGCTCGCTGGGAGCTCTTCGGGCCCGGGCCTCGGCTCGGTTTGCTCCTCGGAGCGTCGGCGGTCCTCGTGATGACGACGCATCGGTTGCGTCGCCTCGCTCCGTCGACGGCTCGCTCGCTCGATGTGCTCATCGCCGCGATGGTGCCGATCAACACGGCGGCGGCCGTCATCGTCAGTGGCGGGGATTGGCGAGTGGCGCTCGTGGCCGCCGGCCCGATGGCGGTCGCCACTGGGGCGGGTTTGCGACACCGCGGAATGCTCGCAGTCGCAGACGTTGCGGTGGTGATCGGTGGTGTCTTGACTGCCTCGGGCCTCGCAGCGCAGTACGACCTCCACGGGCCGCTCCTCCTCGCCGGTTCTGCGCTCGCGGGGACCACCGCCCTCGATCGTCCTCTGCTTCGAGTCCCGATCGTTGCGGCGTTGACCGCAGGGTTCGTCCCCGTTGCGCGGCTGTTCGACGAGGTCGCCTTCACCGGGATGGGTACGTTGCGGGAGTTGGGGCTGATCGACCCGGTCGAGTTGCCGGTCGCCTTGACGACCGGTGTCATCTCGGCCGGCACGCTGATCGTCGCTTCGTTCCGCGCGCGATCGGGGTTTGTTGCCCTCGGCGCCACCGCCGTGGCTGTCATCACCGGTTTCGAGCTGTGGGCGATCGCGGAACCGCCGGCGGAGATCGGCCTCCTGGCCCTCACCGCTGGGTTCGCGCTCATCGAGCTGGCCGATCCTCGCCGTTGGCCCCTGTCGGCCGAGGCCGTCGAGGCGGTCGAAACGGTCAACACGATCGCGCTCGCCATCATGACCGCGCTCATGGGCACCGCTGCCTGGAGTGCCTTCATTGGCCAGCCGGTCGCGCTGTCGGACACGCCGTTGATCGGCGCGGTGGCTGCGGCCGGGTGGATGTTCGGCGAACTGCGACGGCCCGAACCCTGGTTCCCGAGCGCGCCGGGGCTGCTCGCCTCCGTCGCAGCTGCGGCCTACCTGGCGACCGTCGAAACGACGGTGCTGGCCGCCACCCTCCTGGTCTGCGGACTCGCGCTCGGTCTCTTGCGTCGTCCAGGGCATCATGTGCTCGGCGGTGGCGTGGCAGCGGTTGCCCCGCTGGTGGGATTCGTCGACGCGCCCGGCGACACGATTGCGTTGCTCGCGAGCGCGTCCGCAATCGCGGTGGTGATCGTCGCTCGACATCGTGGCGACGATCCATCCTTCAGCGCCGCGGCCATGATTGTCACGCTCGTCCACGGCCTCATCGTGGGCTTTGCGACCGGTTCGGTGGCCGACCTCGCGATGGCGGCGCTTGCGGTCAGCGCGGTCTGGACAGTGGCCGGGCTCGTCGTTCGCCGTGTCAACCCGCCGGCCGCGGTGACGCTGCGGCTGCTCGCGCTGGCCGGGCCACCGCTCGCGGCCGACGCACGTCCCTGGCTCGCGGCGGCGGCTGCGGCCACGCTCCTTGCGATGACATCGGCGCAGTACGTCCGACGTCCGTCGAGCGCTCGGTTGGCGTTGGTCGGTGCGGCCGCGGTAGGTGGGTACGTCACCATGCTGCGAGCGGTCGACGCAACCCTCCTCGACGCCTACCTCGTCCCGGTGATCTGGGGTGCGGTTGTCGCCGCCGTCTGGAGTGGTGCGCCTTCCTCGGCGCTCGTCCGGCTTGGCCTCCTCGCATCGGTGATCGTCGGTGTGGGCGGCCGGTTGGAGAATGATGATCTCGTCCACACCGCGATCCTCGGTCTCGTGGCGGTCGGGGTTGCGGTCTGGGCGGCCCGGAGCAGCGATCGACCCACCCTCGTCGTCAGCTGCCCGACTGCGGTTGCGGTGGCTGCGTTCGACGTGCTCGACCGCTCGGTCGGGATCGAGGGCTGGAGCTGGCTGGTCGTGGGTGGCGCCGCTGCCATCACCGCCGCAGCGGTGCTCGAACGTCAGGGTCGCGAACCACTTCCCGACGCATCCGTAAGGTGATCTCGTGAGATCTGCACCCGAGACGCTCGATCACGGCCTCGCCCGTGGGCTGGTTGCCTTCCGGTGGATGGCGCTCGGCTGGGCTGGTGTCGGCGTCGTGCTCCAGCGCAGCGAGGTCGTTCGTTGGTGGCCTGCCGTCGCGCTTCTCGGCGCGGCTGCGCTCGTGTCGGTCGCGGCGACAAACGAGGCCCGTACGAAGCCGCTCAGTGCCGGGTCACCGCTCATTCTCGCCGAGATCACGGTGGCCACTGGGCTGTTGTTGTTCGAGGGGTTCGTGTTCGAGGCCACCCGAGATCAGTCGCTGGCATGGGCGTGGCCCGCGGCGGGCATCATCGCGGTGTCGGTGGCCGCCGGGGTGTGGTGGGGGATGGCTGCGGCCGCGTGGCTGTCCGCCGCGAGCATCGCCGGAGAATCATGGTTGCGCGACGAGTTGCAGTGGTCGACCTCGACCGCGTCCAAGGCAGCATTGCTCGTGCTCGCCGCGTTGGCCGCGGCGGTGGTTGCGGACGTCATGCGGCGCGCCGCCGACGAGATCTCCACGGCCCGAGCGCGAGAAGAGATGGCGCGCGTGCTGCACGATGGTGTGTTGCAGACCCTTGCGGTCATCCAGCGGCGCAGCGGCGACGGTGAACTGGTTGCCCTTGCTCGCGATCAGGAGCGCGATCTGCGGGCCCATCTGTTCGGGGCACCGTCGGCTGGAGCGGGGCTGGCGGGGGAGCGCCTGTCGGTGCAGCTCCGTGCTGCGGTCGACATGGTCGCTCGACGTCACGAGATCGAGATTGGTGCGGTTCTTGCCGCTGATCTTCCGGATCGCCCTCCGGAGGTCGCCGCTGCGCTGGCCGGTGCGGCGGCGGAGGCGCTGACCAATGCAGCCAAACACGCACACGCGGACCGAATCTCGCTCTACGCCGAGCCCGATGACGACGTGGGCGTGGTGTGCACGGTGCACGACAACGGCGGCGGCTTCGATGTCGATGCGCCCCGCACCGGTGCCGGCATCGCCGGGTCGATCGAGGCTCGTCTCCGTGAGGTTGGGGGACGGGTGGCGATCACCAGTGCGCCCGGTCGGGGCACCGACGTGCGACTCTGGATCCCATGAGCGAACCGATCCGCGTTGTGATCGCCGACGATCACCCGATCTGGGTGTCGGGGCTGAAGGCCGACCTCGGTGAGGCGTTCGAGGTGGTCGGGTCTGCTGCCGATGCGGCTGAGGCGATCGAACGCATCGACGAACTCCAGCCCGATCTGTGCCTGTGCGATCTGCAGATGCCGGAGGGCGGGGGGCTGCGGGTGGCGCAGGCCCGAGGTGGGCAGACCAATGTCGTGATCCTCACGGTGTCAGAGGCGGAGCGCGATGTGCTCGACGCGGTCGCCGCCGGTGCGTTGGGGTACCTGACCAAGTCGACCGGCTCTGACGAACTCCGTGACGCCCTCACCCGAGCGGCCAACGGCGAGCCGGTCTTTTCGCCGTCGCTGGCTTCGCTCGTGTTGGTCGAGTTTCGTCGCCTGAAGAAGGAGGCCGCCCCGACTGGCGGGCTCACCGAGCGCGAGCGTGAGGTGCTGCAGCATGTCGCTCGGGGGCTGACCTATCGAGAGATCGGCGAGACCCTCTTCATTTCCGCGAAGACGGTCGAGAATCACACGCGCAACATCCTCGACAAGCTTCATCTCAACAAGAAGCAGGAACTGATGCGCTACGCCCTCGAGCACGGCATCGAGTAACCCCTCTTTCTTCGTTCTGGGGTCCTCACCGCCTGCTCCGCAGGCGGGGAGGACCCCAGAAACTCCAAGGGCTGCGCGATCTATTCAAAGCGTTGCATAACCATACGTAGCGTCGTATGGTGGGCTGATGCACAAGGTTGCCATCATCGGCGCGTCAGGATTCACCGGCGCAGAGCTGCTGCGGATCTGCGCGACCCATCCAGACTTCGAGGTCGTCGCAGCGACGGGAGACACGCAGGCGGGAAACCGAGTAGCCGATCTCTATCCATCGCTCGCGGCGTCCTACGGCGACCTGACGTACGTCGCCTACGACGATTCGGTCATCGCCGATGCCGACCTCGTGTTCCTTGGCCTTCCCCATGGGGCGAGCCAGCCGGTGGTCCCGGGCCTACGAGGCCAGGTCAAACACATCGTCGATCTCGCTTCCGACTTCCGGCTCGACGATCCGGCGCTCTACCCGGAGTGGTACGGCGACGAACACAGTGCGCCCGAACTGCTCCAGGATTTCGCGTACGGCCTTCCGGAACTCTTCCGGAGCGAACTGTCCGGCGCCGAACTGGTCGCGGTTCCCGGCTGCTATCCGACGACGGCCGTGCTTGGCCTTGCGCCGCTGCTCAAGGCGGGGCTGATCGAACCAACAGGCATCATCGTCAATGCGGCGACGGGGTTGAGCGGCGCCGGGCGCCCGCCAAAACCGAACACGACCTTCTGCGCCGTCGATGAGAACTTCAACGCCTACGGCCTGCTCAATCATCGGCACACACCGGAAATGGAGATGGTGCTGCGACAGCACTCCGGCGCCGACGCGCAGCTGATCTTCACCCCGCATCTGGCACCGATGAACCGGGGAATCCTGGCGACGTGCTACGCCCGCCCGACCGGCGAGCTCACGACCGACGACGCAATGGCGTGCCTGCACGAGGCCTATGACCCCGAACCGTTCATGGTGGTCAGCGATCGATCCCCGTCGACCAAAGCCACGCTGGGGTCCAACAGCTGCCACCTCAGCGTCAAGGTCGACCCGCGAACCGGCTGGGTCGTCGTGTTGTCGGCGCTCGACAATCTGGTGAAAGGGGCCTCCGGACAAGCGGTGCAGTGCGCCAACCTCGCCTTGGGACTTCCCGAAGAGACCGGCCTCGCCGTCGCCGGCATGTATCCCTAGGTTCACCGCGATGTCTGTGTCACCGCTCGCGCCCAACGCGTTCCCGCTGCTGCCGCCATTGGCTGGCGTGGCGATCGGAACCCATGCCGGCTCGCTTCGCTACACCGGCCGCGACGATCTCTTTCTTGCAGAACTGGCCGAGGGAACAGCTGTCGCCGGCGTCTTCACGAAGAGCTTGTGCCCGTCGGCCCCCGTCGACTGGTGCAAGCAGGTCCTGGCTGAGGGCAGTCGCACCGCGCGGGCCGTTGTCTGCAACGCCGGCAACGCCAACGCCTTCACCGGCGGTGCTGGCGAGACAAGCACTCGGCTGATGGCGGAGACCGTTGCGGATGCGCTCGGGGTGCTACCGGACGAGGTGTTGATCGCCTCCACGGGCGTGATCGGCGAACCGATGCCCGATTCGCTGCTCACACGCGAACTGCCCGCGCTCGCGGAGACGATCAGTGCGAGTTCTGCTGCATCCTGGGAAGACGCTGCAGGCGCGATCCGCACCACCGACACGTTCAGCAAGGGCGCTGCGCGTCGCATCGACGGGGCGGTGAGCCATGTGGTCGGCATCGCCAAAGGAAGCGGCATGATCGCGCCGGACATGGCCACGATGCTCGCGTTTGTTTTCACCGACCTGGCCGTAGAACCGACGCTGCTGCAGTCATGCCTCGAGTCGGCTGTGGCTCGCAGTTTCAATCGGATCACCGTCGACTCGGACACGTCGACGAGCGATACGGTCCTGCTGTTCGCCACCGGCGAACAGATCGATGATGACCTCCACGATGCCGACGACCCTCGTCTCGTTTCGTTCCAGGAAGCCCTCGACGAGGTGCTGCTCGAACTGGCCCACCAGATCGTGAGGGATGGTGAAGGGGCGACGAAGTTCGTGTCGGTCGAGGTGACCGGAGCCGCCGACGACGCGGCGGCGGAGACGATCGCACGATCGATCGCCGACTCGCCGCTCGTGAAGACGGCGGTCGCGGCTGAGGACGCCAACTGGGGGCGAATCGTGATGGCTGTCGGCAAGGCGGGCGAGCACGCCAACCGGGACCGGCTGGAGATCTGGATCGGTCCGGAGCAGGTCACCGCGGACGGCAACGTGCTAGCGGGTTACTCCGAGGCGCGGGCCACCGAGCATCTTCGAGGTCCAGAAATCGACCTGCGGGTCGACGTTGGTGTGGGTGCGGGGCAAGCCGTCGTGTGGACCTGCGACCTGACCCACGGCTACATCGAGATCAACGCTGGGTACCGGTCATGACCTCGCCCGTTCCGGATCGGGGTTTCTCGCCCGAGCGACGCGCCGGCGCGTTGGTCGAAGCGTTGCCGTACATCCAACGCTTCCGCGACGCCGTCGTCGTCGTGAAGTTCGGTGGTAACGCCATGGTCGACCCGGCGTTGTCGCAGACGTTCGCCGAAGACGTCGTCTTGCTCCGTTCGGTGGGCCTCAAGCCAGTCGTCGTTCATGGCGGGGGGCCTCAGATCGGTGATCTGCTGGGCCGGCTCGGCAAGGAGACCGAGTTCGTCGACGGGCTGCGGGTGACCGACGCCGAGACGCTCGATGTCGCCCGAATGGTCTTGGTCGGCAAGGTTGGCCGAGACATTGTCGGTTCGATCAATGTGCATGGGGCCTACGCGGTCGGGCTGTCTGGTGAGGATGGCGGTCTGATCACAGCAGCCCCCAGAAACGAGGCGCTCGGTTTCGTGGGCGACGTGGTGAGCGTGCAACCCAACATCGTGGAACGGCTGCTGAGCGAGAACATGATCCCGGTCGTGTCGACGATCGGTGCTGATGCCACCGGGCAGGCCTACAACATCAACGCGGACACGGTGGCGGGGGCGCTGGCTGGCGCGTTGGGAGCCGAGAAGGCGATCTATCTCACCGACGTTCCTGGCCTGCTCACCGATGTCGATGATCCGACGTCGATTGTCGCCCGGGCCTCCGTCGACGAAATCAAGCGATACATCGACGACGGCACGATCAGCGGCGGCATGATCCCGAAGATCGAAGCGTGTGTGCATGCTGTCGACTCGGGGGCATCGTCGGCGCACATGCTCGATGGGCGCATTCCGCACGTGCTTTTGCTCGAACTCTTCACCGACGCCGGCATCGGCACGATGATCACCGGGAGAGAGGCATCCCAATGACGATGGCTGAACACGCTGCTGCGTATGGCGCACCGGGTGAGCACAGTCCGCTCATCAACAACTATGGACCACCGCCTCGACGATTCGTGAAGGGCCGCGGAGCCGAGCTGTGGGACATCGACGGCAACCGCCATCTCGATTTTCTCTGTGGCCTCGCCGTCACTGGCCTCGGCCACGCCCACCCGGCGGTCACCGAAGCGATCAGCGCGCAAGCGGCCACATTGACCCACACATCCAACCTGTTTGCGAACGAGCACCAGGCGCCCGTTGCCGAAACCGTCGGCCGATTGATCGACTCGGGCCCCGGTCGCGTGCTGTTTCAGAACTCCGGTGCGGAAGCCAACGAGGCGGCACTCAAGCTCGTTCGCAAGTATCAGGGTCGCGGTCGCCATGCGGTCGTGAGCACGTTGCGTAGCTTCCATGGCCGCACCCTGATGACCTTGGCCGCGACCGGTCAACCGGAGAAGCACGAGCCGTTTCAACCGCTGCCGGAGGGATTTCGCCATGTCGTGTGGAACGATCTCGACGAGTTCGAACGGGGTCTGACCCCAGAGGTCGGCGGCGTCATCCTCGAACCGATTCAGGCGGAGGGCGGCGTGAACGACGCCGACGACGAGTATCTGCGTGGCGTCCGGCAGATATGTGACGAACGCGGCATCTTGTTGATCTTTGATGAGATTCAAGCGGGTATGGCCCGGACCGGCGCCTGGTTTGGATTCCAGCACGCCGGTGTCACCCCTGACGTCGTCACGATGGCCAAGGGCATCGCGAACGGCATGCCGGTCGGCGCAATCTGGGCTCGGGATGACATTGCGGAAGCGTTCGGGCCTGGCGATCACGGTTCGACCTATGCGGGGCAGCCACTTGCGCTCTCTGCCGCTCGAGCGACGTTGTCCGAGCTCGAGCGCATCGACGCACCGCTGCTTGCCCGAACCCATGGCGCAACCTTGCGGGCGGCGCTCGAGGCACTGCCGGGCGTCGATCACGTCAGAGGGCGGGGGCTCTTGCTCGGCGCCGAACTCACGCTCGAGGCACTGGGAGGCCGCACCGGTGGCGAGATCGCTCGAGCCTGCCTCGACCGGGGACTCGTGATCAACGGCGTCACCCCAACCGCGCTTCGGCTCACCCCACCATTCATCATCACCGACGAACAGATCGGTGAAGCGGTCGCCATCATCAGCGATGTGCTCGAGGAGGTTTGATGCGGCATCTCTTGGAAATCGACGATCTCTCAGCGTCGGAACTGCGCCGAGTGCTTGACCTGGCCACCTCGGCCGAGACGCCGAAGATCCTGGCCGGAAAGGGCGCTGGGCTCATCTTCGAAAAGCCGTCGGCTCGAACCCGCAACTCGATGGAGATGGCGGTCGTTCAGTTGGGCGGGCACCCGGTCTACATCCAGGGCCATGAGGTTGGCTTCGACGCTCGAGAGACGGTCGAAGACGTCACCCGGACGATGGCGTGCTTCCACTCGATCGTGGGTGCTCGCGTTTTCTCCCATTCCGTTGTTGAACGCATGGCCGCTCTCGACGTCGTGCCGATCGTCAACATGTTGAGCGATGCCGCCCACCCGCTGCAGGCCCTCGCCGATCTGTTGACCATGCGCCGCGAGTTCGGAGATCTCGATGGTCGTGCTGTCGCCTATGTCGGAGATGCCAACAATGTTGCCCGCTCTCTTGCACTCGCCGCGGGCCGCGCAGGCATGTCGTTTCGGATCTCGTCGCCGCCGGGCTATGCGTTCAGCGATGTCGATGCCGAACGCATCGCCACCGCTGGCGTGACGATCTCCGTCCATGATCGGCCCGAGGAAGCGGTGGCCGGCGCAGATGCCGTCTACGCCGATACATGGACGTCGATGGGACAAGAAGCCGAAGCCGAGCAGCGGCGGAGAGACTTCGAAGGGTTCCAAGTGGATGAGCGACTGATGGACATGGCGGTGCCGAGCGCAATCTTCTTGCATTGCCTTCCCGCCCATCGAAACGAGGAAGTGAGCGATGCCGTGCTTGACGGCGCTCGGTCTCGGATTTGGCCGCAGGCTGCGAATCGGATGCACGCGGCCCGAGGTGCGCTCGCGTGGCTCGCCCAGGAAAACGCCTGAATGTGAGGAGACGCACATGAGTAAGGCGCAGCGGCAGCATCGAATCGCATCGCTGTTGGAAGAGCACGCCGTCACGTCGCAGGGCCAGCTGACCGACCTGCTGGAGGCAGATGGGCTTGCCGCGACCCAGGCGACGGTGTCGCGCGACCTCGACGAACTCGGTGCGATCAAGGTGCGAGTGCCGGGCGGGGAGACGGTGTACGCGATTCCCGAGCACCCGGTCGACCGCATCGCTCCCGAAGATCACCTCCGGCGGGTGGTGAGCGATTGGGTTGCCGATGTGAACCACTCCGCCAACCTCGTCGTGCTGCGGACGCCGCCGGGTTGCGCCCACGTCGTTGCGTCGGCGCTCGATCGGGCGGGGATGGCCGACATTCTCGGTACCGTCGCCGGCGACGACACCCTGATCGTGGTTGCTGCCGAGTCGATCGGTGGCGCCGAATTGGCCGAGCGGCTTCGCTCCCTCGCCGGACTCACCTGACCCCTCCGAACGAAAGCTGGAGAACCAACCATGAAGGTCGTACTCGCGTACAGCGGCGGTCTCGACACGTCCATCATCTTGCGATGGTTGCAAGAGACCTATGACGCCGAGGTGATCACGTTCACCGCTGACTTGGGTCAGGGTGAAGAGGTCGAACCGGCACGGGCAAAGGCACTCGAGATGGGTGTCCCACCGGAGAACATCCACATCGAGGACGTTCGGGAAGAGTTCGTGCGTGACTTCGTGTACCCGATGTTTCGGGCCAACACGATCTATGAGGGCGAGTACCTGCTCGGCACATCGATCGCTCGTCCGTTGATCGCCAAGCGGCTGGTCGAGATCGCGGCGGAGCATGATGCCGATGCGATCAGCCACGGCGCGACTGGCAAGGGCAACGACCAGGTGCGATTCGAGCTGGGCGCGTATGCCCTTTCGCCGGAGATCACGGTCATTGCGCCATGGCGCGAATGGGAGCTCGGAGGTCGTGAGACGCTGATGGCGTACGCCGAGGAGCACAACATTCCAATCGAGATGAAGCGGGGCAAGAAGTCACCGTTCTCGATGGACGCCAACCTGCTCCACATTTCCTTCGAGGGTGGTCCGCTGGAGGATCCCTTCACCGAGCCGCCGGCGGAGATGTGGCGCTGGTCGGTGAGCCCTGAAGCGGCGCCCAACGAAGCGACCTACATCGATCTCACCTACGAAAAGGGCGACATCGTCGCGATCGACGGGAAGGCGATGAGCCCGGCGGAGGTGCTCACCGAGCTCAACCGTCTCGGTGGCGAGAACGGCATCGGTCGTCTCGACATCGTCGAGAACCGTTTCGTCGGTATGAAGAGCCGCGGCGCCTACGAGACACCGGGCGGCACGATCATGCTCCGCGCTCATCGCGCCATCGAGTCGATCACCCTCGACCGAGAGGTGGCCCACCTGAAGGACTCGCTCATGCCGAAATATGCGGAGCTGATCTACAACGGTTTCTGGTGGAGCCCCGAGCGCGAGATGCTGCAGGTCGCGATCGATCACAGTCAGGAATACGTGAGCGGCGTCGTGCGGCTCAAGCTGTTCAAGGGCAACGTCGACGTCGTCGGCCGCAAGAGCCCGCACTCGCTGTTCGACGAGAAGATCGCCACCTTCGAAGATGACGGCGGTACGTACGATCAGGCCGACGCCGAGGGCTTCATCAAGCTCAACGCGCTGCGGCTGCGGAACCTCGCTCGCAAGCGGAGTCAGGCGTGAGCTCGACGCTGTGGCACGGCCGCTTCGAAGGCGGCCCGTCGGAGGCGCTCCAGGCGCTCAACGACAGTCTCCCGTTCGACCAGCGCATGTTCCGAGAGGACATCGCCGGGTCTCGGGCCCATGTTCGGATGCTCTGCGACGTCGGCTTGTTCACCGAGGCCGAGCGTGACGCGGTGGTCGCCGCGCTCGACACGGTTGAAGCGGAGATTGCGTCCGGTTCGTTCGACTTCCAGGTCAACGACGAGGACATCCACACCGCGGTCGAGCGCCGAGTGACCGAGCTCGAACCGGCCGGCGCCAAGATGCACACCGGTCGGAGTCGCAATGACCAGGTCGCCACCGACGTGCGGCTCTGGACCCGCGGTGCGATCGATGAGGTCGTCGAGCTGATCGAGCGGCTGCAGCGCACCTTGCTCGCTCAGGCCGAGGCGGCGGGCGATGCCTACCTGCCCGGCTACACCCACCTGCAGCAGGCCCAGCCGGTTGCGCTCGCGCATCACCTGCTCGCGCACGGCTGGGCGTTGGCCCGCGATGTCGACCGGTTCCGCGACGCTCGCCGGCGGACCAATGTGTCGGCGCTCGGCGCCGGGGCGCTCGCCGGTTCGTCGCTGCCGCTCGACCCGACGATTACCGCCGCAGAACTCGACTTCGAGGCGGTGTTCGACAACAGCCTCGACGCGGTCGCTGACCGCGACTTCGTCGCCGACACGCTCTACGCCTGCTCGATGCTCGGCGTGCACCTCAGCCGGATCGGTGAGGAGTTGATCCTGTGGGCGTCGACCGAATTTGGTTTCGTCGCCCTCGACGATGGCTTCTCGACCGGCTCATCGATGATGCCGCAGAAGAAGAACCCTGACATCGCCGAACTTGCCCGGGGCAAGGCCGGCCGCCTCATCGGTCATCTGACGGGCTTTCTCACGACGGTGAAGGGCCTGCCGCTCACGTACAACAAGGACATGCAGGAGGACAAGGAGCCGCTGTTCGACGCCATCGACACGGTGCGTCTCACCCTGCTCGCTCTCGACGGCATGATCTCGACCACGACGTTCAATGTCGACGCGATGGCGGCCCAGGCCGACACGCCGTACGCGGCCGCGACCGACCTCGCCGAATGGTTGGTGGCACAGGGCATGCCGTTCCGTGACGCTCACGCCGTCGTGGGGGAGAAGGTCCGTCGAGCCCTCGCCGGTGAAGGTTCGCTGGCGGAGCTGGTCGCCGCTGACGCGCAGCTCGGCGCCGATGCAGCCGCCCTGCTCGAACCTGGCGTCTCCGTCACCCGCCGCACAACTCGCGGCGGCGGTGCGCCAACCGCGGTCGCCGACCAGATCGAGCGGTTCCGAGCCGTCCTCGACGGGTGAGCCGG
>JBCCYT010000075.1:0-20704 GCA_039188975.1 Actinomycetota bacterium | reverse complement strand
CCGTTCGTCGGCCGTTCGCCCGGTCCCACCCCGCAGCTGCGACAGGAACGGAGGATTGCCCACGACCACATCCGTACGGGGCGCGTCGATCGAGGGGTCGAGAAAGTCCCCGACGAGAACTCGCGATGGGTCGACCGGCTCGCCCGCCCACAGTGACAGAGCCGTCACGGTGGTCCCGACCGCCAGCGGATCGATGTCGACGCCGGCGAGGCGCCGGACGACTCCGGCCCGGTCGCCGTGCATCCGCGCCGCCGCTGCGAGCAAGAAGGCGCCGCCGCCAACCGACGGGTCGAGCACGGTGACCGTCGACCAGTCGATGTCACCGGTGGCGTCGACGAGATCGAGAATCTCCTCGACAACCGACGGTGGGGTGTGATGCACCCCGAGCCCCCGTCGGTTCGACGGCGAGGTGAGCGCCTCACGTACGAAGCCCGGCAGCCATGGCCCCCATGCATCGACAACGGCGGAATCGACCTCGGCCTGGGCTGCGGCAGGCGCAGCGGCGACAGCACGACCATCGACTCGAAGTTCGGTGTCGACCTGTCGAGCAGCCGCCACCACGTCGACGACCGCGGCAACCACGCCGGCTGGTTCCTCGTCACCCGCCCCGACCCACCGGGTCAGCTGGGCGTCGAGTGCTGCGTCAGTCGTCAGCTGGGTCCCACTCGGCGAGGCCCGACAGGCGTGCGTCGTTCGAGAACATCTCCACGATCGGCATCACACAGTCGATGCGCTTCTGGAGACGCTTGACTTCGAGTTCTTCGTCCCACAGCGAGAGGGTGACGACAAGCCCGGATTCACCGGCCCGGGCCGTGCGACCGGCGCGATGCAGGTACGTCTTGTGATCGCTCGGCGGGTCGTACTGGATCACGACGTCGACCTCGTCGACATGGATACCGCGTGCGGCGACGTCGGTGGCGACGAGCGCTCCGAGCTTGCCGTCGCTGAAATCCT
The DNA here is from genome assembly GCA_039188975.1 of Actinomycetota bacterium. Classification (GTDB taxonomy): domain Bacteria; phylum Actinomycetota; class Acidimicrobiia; order Acidimicrobiales; family Aldehydirespiratoraceae; genus UBA11606. The sequence continues at coordinate 19,750 of JBCCYT010000075.1, read as the reverse complement.
TGAGCGACTTCTCACGACTCGTCTGACGAAGATCTCCATGAATCGGTGCGGCCTTGACCCCGAGTTCCTTCAGCTCCCGAGCGAGCCGGTCGGCCATGGCCTTGGTGCGGGTGAACATGATCGTGCGTTCGGCATGATCGGCAATCTTGCCGGCGACCTTCGCCTTGTCCATCTTGTGGACGGCGATGAACCGGTGGGTCATCTGTTCCACCGTGATTTCCTCAGACACGACCTCGTGCATCGACGGGTCGGTCTGGTACCGCTTGATCAAGGTGTTGACGACGCCATCGAGCGTGGCCGAGAACAGCAGCGTCTGATGATCGGATTCGACATTTCGAAGAATCCACTCGACCTGGGGCAAGAACCCCATGTCGGCCATGCGGTCGGCTTCATCGACGACGACGTGGGCCACCTCAGCAACGGAGATGGCGTTTCGTTCGATGAGGTCGATCATGCGGCCCGGGGTGGCGACGACGAGGTCGACGCCTTTGTCGAGCTTCTCGATCTGCTTTTCGATCGGCGCGCCGCCATAGATGGCCAACGCCGTGCGGTCAACCGCTTCAGCGGACGGTGCGAGTTCGTCACACACCTGGTTGGCGAGCTCGCGGGTCGGCACCAAGACCAGCCCGGTCGGGCGGTTCGGTTCCGCCTTCTGCATTCGTTGCAGCACCGGGAGACCGAAGGCGAGGGTCTTGCCCGAACCGGTCTTGGCTTTGCCGCAGACGTCGCGACCAGCAAGTGCGTCGGGGATGGTGAGCGATTGGACAGGGAACGGGGACGTGATCCCCTTGGCGGAGAGGGCGCCGACGATTTCGTCGACCAGACCCAGATCCGCGAACGTGAGTGCTTCAGTCATCAAAGAGGGTGCACGGTCGAGGGTGGAGGGGAAGCGACCGGCTTGCGGTCCTGCATGTGGAAGCGGACCGAGTGGCAAGGCTATCGGCGGGGCCGGGTTTACGTGACGATGCGGCCGTCGCGGACCTCGACGCCCTCGCCTCGCAGCCGCCGCGCCTGCTCGGACTCGTGGCCCGACAGCAGCTTGCCGCTGGCGGCGACGACCCGCCACCACGCGAACTGACCGTTCGAGCGTCGCAGCACTCCTCCGACCGCCCGGGCCGCACCGGGGTAGCCGGCTTCTCCGGCAACCTCGCCGTAGGTGACCACGTCACCGGGCTCCAGTTCGTCGAGCACGCCGGCGACCGCCCGCTCGAAATCCGTCCACTCGCCTCGATCGTCGCTCAACAAATCAGCGTCCGATCGACACGACCTCGAGCGGCTCGTCGAGACCTTTGATCTGCATCGAACCGGCCTGGCGAGCCAGCAGATCGATGTAGAGATGGGCGATGTCATCGGCCGGCGCCAGGATCTCCCGAGGCGCCGCTGCGGCACAGAGCCGAGCCGCAACATTCACGGCATGACCGACATAGTCATCGCCGTCGATCAAGATCACCGGTCCGCAGGTGAACCCGGCCCGAACCGGAAGGGTCGAGCCGGACGAATCGACCAACCCCTCGATGTCGACGATTGCGGCCAACAGCGGCTCAGGCTCGACACCGACCAGCATTGCGCCGTCGCCCAGCCACTTCGCGATGCGAACGCCCCGGGTCGACGACACCGACCGCACGACCGACCGGAACGCCGTGAGCATCTCGACAGCCTGATCGTCGCCCTCTTGATCGGTGTAGGCGGTGAACCCCGACAGGTCGATGAAGGCAAACGAACGCTCGACCCGCGTCGCGCGGGCCGTGCGTCCGGCACTGAACGCGTCGGCGTCACCTGCATCGATTGAACCCTGCACACGTCCAGGTTGTCAGATGTTGCCTCCGACCGCCGACATCAACACACCGAGCGCTGGACAGCCATAGATTCTCCCCGTGGGCAGTCTGGACTCGATGTCACGCTGGAACGGGATCGCCGCAGGCGCAGCCGTCTTCAGCGACGGATCGACCGAACGCTTCGGTCCGACCGATCAGCGCTTCGAGCTCGCGTCGATCACCAAGCTCTATACCGCCATGGCGGCGCTGGTGGCTCACGAGGAAGGCACGATCGATCTCGACACCGACGTCGGAGACGGCTTCAACCCCGCCGACGTGCTCGCCCACAGCGCCGGGATCGCGCCCGACGAGCGATCTCGTATGGCGGCGCCGCGAACACGACGGATCTACTCCACTGCGGCGTATGACCTCCTCGCCGACATGATCGCCCAGCGCGCCGCCATGCCGTTCGCGGCATACGCCAACGAAGCGGTGGCGCAGCCGCTGGGGATGTCGAGCATCACGCTCACGGGATCTGCTGGCGCCGGCGCCTTCGGCTCGGTCGACGATCTTCTCGCCTTGATCGATGCATGGCGACGACCTCTCCTCATCGACCAACGCACGCTCTCCCGGGCCATCACTCCGCACCTCGGCGACCTCGATGGGGTCCTCCCCGGCTTCGGGAACCGAACCCCGAACCCGTGGGGCCTCGGGCCCGAGATTCGGGGCGACAAGGACCCCCACTGGACCGCGCCCGCCAACGACCCCCGCACCTACGGCCATTTCGGCCGAGCTGGAACCATGCTGTGGATCGATCCGGTCGCCGACATCGCCCTGGTTGCACTCAGCGACCAGCCATTTGGCCCGTGGGCGGCAACTGCGTGGCCGATCCTGTCCAGTGCGGTGCTGAACTCATCGCGCTGACGCTCCCCGGCAAATTGGAGATCGGCCTCACGATCCGGGCCTGCGAGCCGATGGGACACTGAGCCCTCGGCCCGTTGCGGGCCATGTCAGGAGTCCAGGTGAGCCAACCGCGCCGCAATCCACTCGCCATGGCCCGAGCCCGGCACGCGCTCTTGCACGCCGGACTGGACTCCACCGTCGACCTCGAACCTGCGTCGAGCGTCACCAACGAGGTGTGGATGTCGGCAACCCACGTCATCCGGGTCAACCGACGTCCAAATCAACGCCTGCGCCGAGAAGCCGTGCTCGGACCGTCTCTTCCGGGCGAAATCGGCTACCCGATGGTCGTCTCCTACGGCGGTCAGATGGGCGCCGACTTTCTGGTCGTCAAGCGGGTGCCGGGCCAGCCCTTGGCGCACTGCTGGCCCGACATGAGCCGCACCCAACGCCGACGGGCCGTGCATCAAGTCGCAGCCAAACTCAAGCGTCTTCACCAGACGCCGGGACCTGACAACCTGCCCCTCATCGACGCGCCCCAGCTGTTGCGCGGCGACACGCTGTCGCCGGTGATGTCGCTGCTCGTTGCGCTCGATCAAGCCCGATCGCTCACCCATGTCGACCGGTTCCTCATGGACGACCTGGAACAGCTGGTGTACGAACTCAGCCCCGCAATCGAACCCTTCGAGAGCGACTCGCTGGTTCACGGCGACCTCACGTTCGAAAACGTCCTGTGGGACGGCAACGACGTCACCGCCATCCTCGACTTCGAGTGGGCCCGCACCGCGCCGCCCGACGTCGACCTCGACGTGTTCTTGCGCATGTGCTCGTACCCGCACCTCCACGTCGGCGACGCGCACTATGCGCGTACCAAAGCCGAGGACTACGCCGACGTACCGTGGTGGCTGGCCGACGACTACCCAGAGCTCTTCGACGTGCCCCGCCAGTTCGACCGGCTCCGGCTGTACAGCCTCGCCTATGACCTGCGAGATCTCACGATGTTCCCGCCGAACGCCCCTGCGGGCCAGCTCGACGAGCTGCACTCACTCAATCGTCTCCGGAGCACCATCGCCGGACGAAGCCACCTCGACCTCCTCAACGCCGCCACCGGCGTCGCCTGAGTCGTCGGCGAGATCGCACTCGTCTGAGTCAGCTGCATCGGCGTCGGCGCCAAGCTCGGCCCTCGGCGTCAGGCCGCGCCACAGCAAGAGTCCGCCGGCGACGGCGATCCCGATGACGCTCATCCAAATGTTGATGCGGACGCCGCCGATTTCGGTCGCCGGATCGATCCGCACCGTCTCCAACCACAGCCGAGCGACCAGATAGCCGACCACATAGACAGCGAGCAGCCACCCGCGACGGATCCGGCCGGTGCGGTCGAGCCGAATCAACGCGAGCGTCAGCCCGAGGTTCCACAACGATTCGTACAGGAACGTGGGGTGGAACGTTTCGACCCCGGGATGACCAGCATCTGCGGCAAGGTCGGGATCGATCTCGACGGCCCACGGCAAATCGCTGGGCCCGCCGAATAGCTCTTGGTTGAACCAGTTCCCCCATCGACCGATGGCCTGGGCCAGCGGAAGGCCGGGGACGACTGCGTCGAGGAGTCCCGGGCGGTCCCAGCCATTTCGACGGATGACCCAGAGACCGGCGAGCACCCCCGCCGCCATACCACCAGGAATGCCGAGGCCCCCTTCCCAGATCTTGAACGGTTCGGCCCACCCTTCATCGAAGCGCCAATCGGTGAGCACGTGATACACCCGGGCGCCGATCAGGCCGGCCGGCACCGCCCACATGGCGATGGTGCCGATGTCGTCAGGATTTCCGCCCCGGGCGGCCCAGCGGCGCTGCGCAAGCCACACGGCGGCGACAACGCCCAGGGCAATCATCAGGCCGTAGGCCCGAATCGTGAGCGGACCGAGCTCGATGACGCTCTGTGATGGGGACGGAATGGCGGCGAGCATGCGCCGACAACCCTAGGCGAGGCCAGAAGATTCCCGACCGCACCAACCGGGACCCTGACATCGGCGTTGCTAGGGTCCCCCCACTATGACCGAGGCCGAGCTGACCGAGGCACGCCCACCGGCCGGCGGAGCATGGCGGCAACGCTGGCGTGCGCTCCCGGTGGGGGCGCAGCGGGTGCCGCTCTGGATTCTGCTCGGCATGGTCCTGCTGCAACCGACCCCGCACCGGGTCGGATCGACAGTCGTTGGCGACCTCGGTGATTCCATGTTCTTGACGTGGACCTTGTCGTGGGGGGCCGAGGCGCTTCGCACCGACCCGCTGGACGCCTTCGACGCCTCGATCTTTCATCCCGAGCCCCAAGCGCTCGCCCTGTCGGACCCGATGCTGTCCGTCGCTCCGATCTTCGGCGTGTTCGAGTGGTTGACCGGCGACGCCATCGCGGCGCTGAACCTCACCATGTTCGTGCTGTTTGTCATTGCGTTGGCATCGAGCCACGCCCTCGGCATGCGGCTCTTCGGTCGACCCGACGCCGCGCTCGTGATGGCGATCGTGACGTGCTGCAACGGCTACGTCTTCGGGCAGCAAAATCATCCCCAGCTGCAGACGTTCGGGTTCGTGTCGCTTGGATTCGTGCTCCTCCTCGCCACGTTGGAACGGCGACGAGATCGAGACGCGATCGGGCTGGGGCTCGCCGTCACCGCCATGGTGTTGTCGGTGCCGTTGTATGGGCTGATCTGGGTGCTCGGCGCACTCGTCGTCGTCGGTGCGTTGTGGCTCCAGGGTTCGCTCGCCCCGATCCGGCACCTCGTACGACCGGGCGCCGTGTCGGTGGCAACCGCGGCGATCGTTGTTGGTCCGGTGGCGAAGATCTATCTCGACGTCGATGAACGCAACGGCCTCGCCCGCGGCTACGAACCCTCAGGTTCGCTGACCCCGACCGACTTCTTGACGCCCCATCGAGGCAACTGGAGCTGGGGCACCACCCTCGACGGCATCAACTCCGTCGGCAAGGCGGGCGAGCATTGGTTCTTCTTGGGGTTCAGCGTCATCGTGCTCGGCATCGTCGGGTTCGTGCGGCTCGGCGTGCTGTTACGCCGCAACGCCGACGCCCTCCGCACCGGTATTCGCATCGACGAAATCGCGGCGCTGAGCGCGGCAGCGCTCGCGGCCCTCGCCCTCGCCGTCGGTCCGTCGCCGGGAGGCCTGCCCGGTCCCTTCCGAGCGTTTCACCGATTCGTACCCGGGTTCGACGGCATCCGCGTGACGTCGCGGTTCACGGTCGTCGCAGTCGTTGCGCTCGCCGCACTGGTTGCGCTCTCGTACCAGTTCCTCACCGATCGCTTCGCCGGGCGGTGGCATCGGTTCGCCGCCCCGCTGCTGGTGGTGGTGATCCTCGTCGAGGTCGGTGGTCCCGCCGGGCGAGTCGAGGTGCCCGAGGGTGATCAACTGGCTGCATACGAGGTGCTCGCCGACCTGCCCGACGGCGCCGTGGTCGAACTCCCGATCAAGGTGCCCGGGAATGGCATCAGTTGGCCCTTCGTCGAGGCTCCTCGGATGTATCACTCGCTCACCGACCGAAACACCCGGATCAACGGGTACTCAGGTGCGGTTCCGGCCGGCTTCGAGGCGACCGCAGGCACGCTCAATCAGTGGCCGTCACCCGACGCAATCGCGCTCACGGAGAGCCTCGAACTGCGCTACGTGCTGCTTCATGGCGAACCGGAGGCCACCGACGGGGCATTCAGCGCGGCCGATTTGGCCACGCTGGGTGAACAAGCGGTCGCCAACGGCTATAGGGTCATCCCGGCTGGCGATGACCTTGTGGTCATCTTGGAGTGACCTCTGATTCCTTGCCAGCACGAGATTTGGTCTAGTTTGTTCAGGCGCGTGCGGTACCCGCCGATCGAGGAATCATGCTCCGTTCTGTCGTCGTGACCGCAACCATCGGGCTTCTTGCCGCCAGCCTCGCCTGGGCGTCCCCCGCCGCGGCGGGCAACGCCATCTTCGACGAGGCCTGGTCGCACTCCTCGAGCGGCTGGAATCGGTCATCCTCACCGGTCATTGCCGACATCGACGGCGACGGTCAGAACGAAGTCGTGATCGGCCACCAGGACGGCAACCTGCGGGCGTACGAAGCCGACGGCTCGCTCAAGTGGAGTTCGGCCGCGGTGCCCGGCATCAACGCCGGCTGCAACAACCAAAGCTATGCAAGCGCCATCGACTCGAGCCCGGCCGTCGCCGACCTCGACAAGGACGGAACCGCCGAAGTCGTGGTCGGGGTCGGCTCGACCTGGCAATCCAGCCAGAACGGTGGCGTGATCGCCTTCGACGGCGTCACCGGCGCCATCGAATGGCAGACCCGCCTCGGCCGAGACATGGGCAATGTCTGGGAGAACACCCCCAACAAGGACGGCTGGTGCGAGGGCGTCTACTCCACCCCGGCCATCGGCGATATCGACGGCGACGGCTGGCTCGATGTCGTCTTTGCCGCCTGGGATTTCTACATCTGGGCCGTTGATCGCAACGGCAATGCGCTGCCTGGCTTCCCGTTCGACAACGACGACTCGGTTTGGTCGTCCCCCTCGCTGTTCGACATCGATGCCGACGGCGACATGGAGATCTTCATCGGCGGCGACACCTACCCGGGCGGCAACTACGACCACCTCGGCGGCGTGTTGCGGGCCATCGACTGGAAGCCGGCTGGGCTCGTCAATCTCTGGAATGCCGAAGCCAACGAGGTGTTCCACTCCACCGGCGCCATCGGCGACATCAACGGAGACGGCCTGCACGAGATCGTCATCGCGACCGGCCACAACTGGCGGATCGAGTGCGGGATCGGCCATCCGGCGTGCGGCCCCGGCGACGGCTCCGACACCAACAAGGTCTTTGCCTTCCATCTCCACGATGGATCCCCGGTCCCCGGTTTCCCGGTCAGCCACGGCGGCACGGTGATCGGCTCGCCGGCGCTCGGCGACATCGACAACGACGGACAACTCGAGGTCGTCGTCGGCTCAGAGGACACCTTCGTCTACGCCTGGAACGGCGATGGCAGCCTGCACTGGAAGGTGCAGGTCGACGACAACGACATGCACACCGTGATCGGCCCCGGTCCATTCGCTGCGGGCGCGGCGATCGCCGACCTCCAAGGCGACGGTGGCCAAGACGTCGCGATCGGTGGCAGCACGTCCCTCGTCTTGCTCGACGGCGCCACCGGCGCCTCGCTCGAAGCCGGGATTCAGTGGCCCGATCGGGTCGACTACGCCCGCTCCTTCGAATCGACGCCGGCGATCGGCATGCTCAACGGAGAACGTCACATCGTGTTCTCGTCGTTCGACACCCCCGGGAACAACTCGCGCCTTGCCGCCTACACCTTGCCCGCATCATCGGCCGACGACGACTGGCCGATGTTTGCCCGAGACATCGCTCGCTCGGGTACCGCGGTGCACGCCACCCCAACCTGCGGGTTCAGCATCAACGGCACGTTCTGCGACGTCGCCGACGGTCACATCTTCGGCGACGCCATCGACTGGATGGTCTCGAACAGCGTGACGGCCGGCCTGTCGAACTTCCTGTACGGCCCGAACGAAACCCTGACCCGAGCCCAGATGGTCACCTTCTTGTGGCGCGACGCCGGCTCACCGTTCGGTAACCCAGCCCACTCCTTCACCGACGTACCCGACGGCGAGTTCTACGCCGAGGCCGTGCGGTGGGCCAGCGCCAACAACATCACCCAGGGCACCTCAGCAAGCAACTTCTCGCCGGGCGACACCGTCACCCGAGCTCAGCTCGTGACCTTCCTGTGGCGCCGCGAGGGCCGTCCGGCAGCCCCATCGACCACCCCGTTCATCGACGTGGCGACCGGCGCCTACTACCACCAGGCCGTGGCCTGGGCGAGTACCAACAACATCACCCAGGGCACCTCGGCGACCAACTTCTCGCCCGACGACCCGGTGACCCGAGGCCAGGCCGCGGCGTTGCTTTACCGCACGTTCGTGGCCAACCAACCGGCCTAGCCGCCCCCTCCCAATCTCGGTACAGAAGGCTCCCGCCCTGCGGGACGTTCTGTACCCAGATCGTTGAGAGGAGGTGGATCAGATCGACAGCAGGCGGCTGCGGGCCGACGTCAGGTCGGCCGCACCGGCCGTGACAGCGGGCAAGAGGCCGGGCACGCCGGCAAGGCGGTTGGCCGCAAAAAAGCGGGCCATGACCGCGTGATCTTCGGCGATGTCGTCACCCAGCGAACGAGCAGCGAGTGCGCCGTCGGCCAGAATCTGGCCACCGGTCGTGACCGCCATCATGTTGAGGTAGGCCATCGCCCCCGCAAGCATGTCAGCTGGGTTCGAGCCGCCTGCCGCGAGCAGGTGATCGGTGGCTGCCTCCAGCGCCTCGAGGGCCGCAGCGAGGTGTTCCTGCACCGGCTCGAGGCCGTCGACGCCATCGAGCGCCGCAATGGTCTGGCCGATTTCGGTCAGGTGATCCTTCACCACGCCACCCTGACGAAGGCCGAGCTTTCGGCCCGCCAAATCGATGGCCTGGATGCCATTCGTGCCCTCATAGATCGGGGCGATACGGGCGTCGCGGAAGTGCTGCGCAGCGCCGGTCTCTTCGACAAACCCCATGCCGCCATGGATCTGCACGCCGACAGACGTGAGTTCCACGCCCATGTCGGTGCACCAGCTCTTCGACAGCGGCGTGAGCAACGCCGCGCGCTCGTCGCCCTTGGTGCGAGCATCCTCGTCCGCCCCGTTGTGGGCGTGGTCGAGCGCCTCGGCGTTGCGGTACGTCAGGCCCCGCATCGCCGCGATGGTCGACTTCATGTCGAGCAGCATGCGCTGCACATCGGGGTGGTCGATGATCGGCGACTCGGTACCCGGCTCGGCACCGAGCGCCCGACCCTGCGTGCGCTCGTGGGCGTAGCCCAGCGCCTGCTGGTACGCCCGCTCCGCGATACCGACACCCTCGACGCCAACGCCCAAGCGGGCGTTGTTCATCATCGTGAACATGCAGCGCATGCCCTGGTGCTCTTCACCGAGCAGATACCCAACCGCTCCCCCGTTGTCGCCGTACTGCATGACACACGTGGGGCTGCCGTGAATACCGAGCTTGTGCTCGATCGACACACAGGTGAGATCGTTGCGTTCGCCGAGCGAGCCGTCGTCGTTCACCAGGAACTTCGGAACGATGAACAAGCTGATGCCCTTGGTTCCGGGAGGCGAGCCCGGTGTACGGGCCAACACGAGATGAATGATGTTGTCGGCAACATCGTGTTCGCCCCAGGTGATGAAGATCTTCTGGCCAGAGATCCGCCAGGTGCCGTCGTCGGCCGGCTCGGCTTTGGAGGTGAGTGCACCCACATCGGAACCGGCGTGGGGCTCGGTGAGATTCATCGTGCCGGTCCACTCACCGGTCACGAGCTTCTGGAGATAGATCTCCTGCTGGGTCTCGTCGCCGTGGTGCATGATCGCCTCGATGGCTCCCTGGCTCAGAAGCGGGCCAAGCGCGAAGGCCATGTTGGCGGTCGTGGTCATCTCCTGCACTGCGGTACTGAGCAGCTGTGGGAAGCCGCCGCCGCCGTACGCCTCGGGGAACCCGATGCCGTTCCAGCCCGACTCGACGAGCTTGGCGTAGGCGTCGGCGAAGCCCGGGGCCGTCGTGATGCTGCCGTCGGCATTGAGCACCGAACCAACGGTGTCGCCGTCGCGGTTTGTCGGGGCGACGACCTCGTCGAAGAAGCGACCCGCTTCTTCGAGCAACCCGTCGATCAACTCGGGATCGGCGTGTTCGTAACCGTCGAGTTTGGCCAACGCGTCGAGATCTGCGACGTGACGCAGGCTGAAGCTGATGTCGGCGATGGGGCTCCGGAAGTCGCTCATGTTACCGAAGGGTACCCGGTCGCTCCGGAGGCTGGGTTATCGGCCGGTTTCTGCGGTCACCGACGCACCGCTCGACGAATTCGACGGTCGATGCGTTCACGAGGGATCGCTTCGAGGATCACACCCTGCCGGCTGGCGATGATCGAATTGACCTCGGCGCCGAGGAGCAAGCCCATCGCCATCAGATACAGCCAGAACAGCAAGCTGATGGCGCCGCCGAGCAGGCCGAAAATGGCGTTTGCGCCACTCGACGCAAATTGAAGGTAGGTGCCAAAACCGAGCGAGACGGCGGTCCACCATCCCGAGGCGAGCGCCGCCCCGGGAATTTCATACTTCCAGGGCGACCGGTGATTCGGCGCGATGTGGAACACACAAACCGCCCATCCGATCAAGGCGAGGAAGACCACCGGCCACCGAAACCAGGTCCACAGCACGGTGAACCAGCCATCGACACCCAGCCGCGTCGCCAGCTCTGCCCCTTCACCGAACAGGGGACCGATGACGATGAGGGTCAAGATCACCGCCGCCATCGCAACCGACATGACCGTGAGGCCAAAGCCGACGAGCCGAGTCGACAGCCAGCCGCGGTTGTGTTTGTGGTCGTAGGCCACATCGAGGGCGCGCACCACCGCGGTGAACCCCCGCGAGGCGGCGTAGGCCGCAAGCACCGCACCCACGGTGAACGCATTGCTGTTGCTGCCGTCGAAGAGATCCCGCACGGTTTGTTCGACACTGCTCCCGCCGAGAATCGTCGTGAGCTGCTCGACCAGCCAGTTCTCGATGTCGGTCGCCGCCCCCGCACCGAGAATCCCATCGGCCGAGCCGAGCGCGGCGGCCAGCACGATCACCGTCGGGAAGAAGCCGAGCAGCGCGAAGAAGGCGATCTCGGCGGCAAGGCCACCGACCCGATCCTTCGACCATTCGTCGATGATGTCGCGTACCAGGCGATAGCTCCACCGCCACATCTTCATGACGCGTCGGGTGATTCGACGCTGCACACTCGCCCGGGCCACAGGTGAGAGGGTACGGTCCGCGCCCATGGACGACGTGTCGGCCTGCACGAATGTGCTGTACGCCATCGCCGAGGCGATGGACGCGTGGGATACCGAAACGCTGCACGCACTGCTGGCGAAGACGGACCTCGTCGACGGTGTCTCCGGGGCCGTGCTGGCGTCCGGCGGCGACGCTGCGATCACCCACTTCGCAGCGATCGTCAAGGTTCACGCTGATGGCACATGGCGCACCAAACACGTCACAACGAACCCCATCGTGAACATCGAGGGCGACGTCGCCGTGGTGCGATCGATGTACACCGTCATGCAACAGACCGAACGGCTACCGCTGCAGATGATCATCAGCGGGCGCTACCACGACACCTTTCGCCGGCAACACGACACGTGGATACTCACCGAGCGCCGTTACTTCGCTGACCTCATCGGCGACCTGTCTGACCATCTGCGGATCGAACTCTGAGCTGCCCGATTCCGGCGCTGATCACGCCACGATGTCGACCGGGGTCCCCATCGGAACGTTCTCGGCAAGGAAGGTGATGACGTCGTTGGGCACCCGGATGCACCCATTGCTGTGGGCACCGCCCACGAGCTCAGGCCGGTTGGTCCCATGGATGGCGATGACCGGGATGCCTCCGGCGAAGGTCTCCAGCGCCTCGGAGAACGCCGACAGGCTCAGGATGTAGGGCCCGAACGCGCTGCCGTCCCACTTTTCGACGAGGTCGTTGACAAAGAACGACCCGACCGGGGTCGGTGACCGATCAGCACCGATCACCGCGCCCGTCTCTGCGATGACGTCGTCGCCGTCCCACACCGTCACTGACCGGGCGGTGAGATCGACCTGGGCACGAATGAAATGGGAACGAATCTCTGCCTGCGCCGCGGGAATCCAGCCTTCGGTCCCGTTGGGTCGCACCGGGATCTGCACCCGGAGCCACTCACCGTCCGGGGTGCGGTCGAGCACCATCAAGGTCAGTGGATTGCCCCAGTAGGTCGGGTTGGTGATGCGGAACTCGAACGGGACGATTTCGGTCCCGCCCGGCTCGGTGAAGGCAACGATCTCGGTCACCTCAGGCAGGACGTGAGCCACAAAGGTCTCATGGGGCGCGGGCGGGCGCACCGTGGTCGTCGTGGTCGCCGGGTCGACCGTGGTTGTGGTCGGCGGCGCCGCAGTCGTGGTGGTCGACGGGACGGTGCTCGATGTGCTGGGGGTCGCAGCAATCGCAACGCCAGGCCCGATGCCTTCGGCCACCGGCGACGTGCCGCCGCTGCCGCAGGCAGCCGCAAGCACCGCAACCAGGGTGGCGGTCGCCATCGGGCGAAGGAAGCGGCGCATGGGGATCATCGTAGGAAGAGTGTCGGCTGCATGGGTGGCGCTCATGACGGAAACGTCGGCAATCTCGCGATCTGGCGTCCCGTTCACGACGCCCGATGATCTCAGCGCGTCCGACCTTCCGTACTCTGACGCCATGTCCCTTCAGGATGCTCGGATCCATCGAGCAGGCGACTACTCGTTGGAGTTGCTTCGCGAGCAGAAAGCCGACACCACGATCTCCGTCTGTCTGCCGGCACGCAACGAAGCCGCCACCATCGCCCTCATCGTCGAGACGATCCGCACGGAGCTGGGTACCGGTGACGCGGCGCTGATCGATGACCTGATCGTGATGGACGACGGCAGCACGGACGCGACGGCAGCCATCGCCACCGACGCCGGCGCGCAGGTCGTTGCCGTCGACAGCGTGCTCCCCGAGCACGGAACCGGTCGAGGCAAAGGCAATGCGCTGTGGGCGTCGGTGGCGGCGACTCGTGGTGACCTCATCGTCTGGATCGACGCCGATCTGCGCAGCTTCACGCCGGCGTACGTCATGGGTTTGGTGGGCCCGATGCTCGACGACCCTGACGTTGCGCTCGTGAAAGGGTTCTATGAGCGCCCCGAACACGACGGGCGTGGTGGCGGGCGCACCACCGAGTTGATGGCTCGGCCCCTGCTTGCGACCCTCTTTCCTCACCTCAGCGTGATCCGTCAGCCCCTTGGCGGCGAGTACGCCGCCCGTCGATCGATCCTCGAGCAGCTGCCCTTCGCCCAGGGCTACGGCGCAGAGACCGGGCTCCTCATCGACATCGCCGAACTCGTCGGGGTCGACCACATCGCGCAGGTCGATCTCGGCGTCCGAGCGCACCGAAACCGTCCGCTTCACGAGCTGGCCCCACAGGCGATGGAGGTGCTCCATGCCGCACTTCGACGAAGCGACCGGGTGGACGCCACCGAGCTGGCGACGCTGCTCGTGCGCGCCGACGGTTCGACCGCGAAGGTGCAGGTCGACGAGCGGCCGCCGCTGGGAGAGACTCCCGGCTACCACGGACACGTCGAAGGAGACCGATGATCCTCGAAACGCTGCGTTCCGCAGTCCGGCTCCGCCGATTCCGTTTCGGGCGCACCGCTCGCCAGCTCGATCGTGCCGCGAACGTCATGGACCTTCGATCGATGTCGCGACGCCGGCTCCCCGGAGGTGTCTTCGACTACATCGATGGCGCCGCTGAAGATGAACGCTCGCTCGCTCGCAGCATGTCGGCGTTCGCCGACCTCGAGTTCGTGCCGAGGGTGTTGCGTGACGTCAGCGACGTCGACACCACGACGTCGCTGCTGGGAAAGCCGCTCGATTTTCCGTTCATCGCGGCCCCGACCGGGTTCACCCGCATCGCGCACTCGGAGGGCGAGCTCGCAGTTGCGCGGTCCGCACAGCAGTTCGGCATCCCGTACACACTGTCGACGCTGGGTACCCGGTCCATCGAGGAAGTTGCGGCGGTCAACCACGGGCGAACGTGGTTCCAGGTCTATGTCTGGAAGGACCGCGGCCTCGTCGAGGAGATGGTTCGCCGAGCTGCGGAGGCCGGGTTCGAGGCCATCGTGCCGACGGTTGACCTGGCGACCTTCGGACGTCGCGAGCGCGACGTTCGACGGGGATTCGAACTCCCTCCGAAGATCGGGCTCGACACGATCGTCGACGGCATCCGTCATCCGAACTGGACCTGGGACTTCCTTCGGGGCGGACCCATCCGCTTTGCCAACGTCGCCGAGTCAGACGGGTCAGGTGCCCGCGACGGCACCGACGCCATCAACCTCGCGGCCTACGCCAATGAGCAACTCGACCCGTCGTTGAGTTGGGCCGACATCGAGTGGTTCCGTTCCATCTGGGATGGGCCGATCATCGTGAAAGGCATCCAGTGTGTGGATGATGCGATCATCGCCGCCGACCTCGGGATCGAGGCGATCGCCATTTCGAACCATGGCGGACGCCAACTCGAGGGTTCACCTCCCCCCATCGAGCTCATCGCCCCGGTCAGAGATGCAGTCCAGGACCGGTGCGAGATCATCTGCGACGGCGGGATCCGCCGGGGGTCTGACATCGTGAAGGCGCTGGCGTTGGGAGCCGACGCAACCATGGGTGGGCGGGTGCACTTCTACGGACTCGGCGCCGCCGGGCCCGCGGGAGTCGACGCTGCGTTCGGCTTTCTGCGCGACGAAATGCGCCGGTCGATGGCGTTGAACGGCCTGCGGTCGATTGCCGAGATCGACGACCGGGTCGTGGGCCGGCCAAGAGATCCACACCCGCACGTAGCAGGTGGGGTCGTTCCCGCGACAGACTGAGCCCGTGGGGTTGTTTCGCAGGCGAACCGCCGAATCGGATCCACTGGTTCGAGACTTGATCGCAGCACTGTCTCCCGACCAGGTGCGAGACGATGGAGCCCAACGAACCCTTGCGGCCCACGACGCATCCGTGTTCGAGGGCGGCGTCGCGGGGCCGGTGTGTTTTCCCGAGTCGACCGACGACGTCGCCGCGATCATGCAGGTCGCCGAGACCCACCATGCGGCGGTCGTGCCACGGGGCGCAGGCACCGGTCTCGCCGGCGGGGCCATCCCACTCGGGAAACCGATCGTCGTCTCCACCGGCCGAATGAACGCGGTGTTGGAGATCGACACCGGCAACCGCATTGCCTGGGTCGAGCCCGGCGTGATCAACCTCGATCTGAGCCGCAAGCTCCATCCGAAGGGTTTCCACTTCGCGCCCGACCCGTCGAGCCAGCAGATCTGCACCCTCGGCGGCAACGTCGCCAACAACTCGGGCGGCCCCCACTGCCTCGCTTATGGCGTGACCGACGCCCATGTCGTGGCGATGGAGGTTGTGCTGCCCGATGGGCAGATCGCCCAGCTCGGCGGCCTCGAAGACGAGCCGCTCGGCCTCGATCTGCGAGGGGCGTTCGTCGGCAGCGAAGGCACGCTCGGCATCGTCACCAAGATCGCGGTGCGCCTCACGCCAAACCCGCCGGCGGTCCGAACCCTCCTCCTGTCGTTCCCCACCGTGCGCGACGCAGCGCAGACCGTCAGCGACGTCATCGCTGCAGGTGTGGTGCCAGCCGCGCTCGAAGTCATGGATCAGCGAATGACCGTCGCCGTCGAGAACTATGTGTCGGCCGGCTATCCAGTCGACGCGGCCGCGGTGTTGCTCGCTGAAGTCGAAGGGCTGGAGGGTGGCGTCGAAATCGACGCCGAACAGGTGGCTGACATCGGCCGAGCAAACAACGCCACCGATGTTCGACTCGCTGGCTCCGACGAAGAGCGGGCCGCACTCTGGAAGGGCCGTAAGACGGCGTTCGGCGCCGTTGCCCAAATCGCACCTGACTACTACCTCCACGACACGGTGGTACCCCGCTCCAAGCTCGCCGACATTCTCGAGCAGATCTACGAGATCGCGGACCGCTACGACGTCACGGTCCTCAACGTGTTTCACGCAGGCGACGGCAACCTCCACCCGTTGCTCGTCTTCGATGCCCGAGAGGAGGGCACCCTCGAACGGGTGCATGCCGCGGGCGCCGAAATACTGCGAGCATCGCTCGACGCCGGTGGGGTCTTGTCCGGCGAGCACGGCATCGGCGTCGAGAAACAGCACTACATGGACGAGCTGTTCTCGCCGGCCGACCTCGACCATCAGGATCGGCTTCGCAAGTCGTTTGACCCCGCCTGTCGGGCAAACCCCGGCAAGGTCCTCCCCATGGGGCACAGTTGTGCCGACATCCAGGCACTGCGCGAGGTGCCGACCGGAGTTTGGGGCTGAAAACCATGCCAATGCCATCCGCCACTGCCGTGCTCGGCGCGCCCCCTCGGACACTTCTCCCCGGCATCACTGCGGTCGTTGTCCTCACCGTCGTCGCCAGCGTCGTGCACGAGCTCGCCTCGACCGTCTCCGCCCTGTTGATCGGGGTCGTGCTCGGCGCGGTCGTCGGCAACGCAGGTCTGGTGAGCCCAACCCTTCAGCCCGGCTTCACGTTTGCGGCCAAGCGCCTGCTTCGAGTCGGCATCGTCTTACTCGGCCTGCGCCTCTCGCTCAGCGACATCACCGACCTCGGCGCCTTGACGCTCGTCGTGGTCGTCGCCACCGTCGCCGCGACCTTCTTCGGCACCCAAGCCATGGCCACCCGCATGGGCCTCAGCCGCGATCTCGGCCTGCTCGTCGCGACCGGCTACTCGATCTGTGGCGCCTCGGCCATCGCCGCGGTCGAAAGCGCCACCGACGCAACCGAAGACGAGGTCGCAATCTCCATCGGGCTCGTGACCCTCTGCGGCACGATCGCCATGCTGACGATTCCACCGCTCGGCGATGCGCTGGGCCTCAGCGACGAACAACTCGGCACCTGGATCGGTGCGGGTATCCACGACGTCGGCCAGGTTGCCGCGGCAGGCTCGATCGCCGGCGCCGCGGCGCTCTCGGTGGCGGTCGTGGTCAAGCTGACCCGCGTCAGCCTGCTAGCGGTCATCGTGACCTACGTGAACATCAACCGTCGCCGCCACACCTCGACCGACGCGGCAGCCAACGACACCGGCACGCGTCCACCCCTGGTGCCTGCGTTCGTGGCCGGATTCCTGGCCATGGTCGTGCTGCGCACCACCGACGTGTTGAGCGACGACATCATCACCAGCGCCAAGACACTCGAGGGGTGGCTCCTCACCGCTGCGCTCGTGGGCCTTGGCGCGGGCGTGCGCTTCGAACGTTTGCGGCGCCTCGGACCGAAGCCGTTGCTGCTCGGACTCGGAGCGTGGGTTGTCGTGGCCGGGGTGAGCCTGACCGCCACCATGGGACTGCTCTAGTGCCCACCCTCGAAACCACCGACCCTGTCTTGCATGAGTTCGCAGAACTCGTCGGCGATACCGACCCGATCGCAGTGCAGGGGGGCGGTACCCGCTGGCACCTCGGCGGCGTCCTCCACGAACGGGCTCGGGTCGTGGAAGCGCCCGCCGGGATCGTCGACTACCAGCCATCGGAGATGATCGCGGTCGTGCGGGCAGGCACCACCGTTGCGGACCTGCAGGCCGCGCTCGCCGCTGCGGGCCAAACCTCCGCACTTCCCGATCGAGGCGGCACCGTCGGAGGCGCCGTCGTGGTCGGCGAGAATCGGCTCGACCGGCTCGGACGAGGCTCGGTACGCGACGCCGTGCTCCAGGTGCGCTACGTCGCCGCCGACGGCCAACTCGTGACCGGCGGCGGACCGGTCGTGAAGAACGTCTCGGGTTTCAATCTGCCCAAGCTCATGGTCGGCTCGCTCGGCACACTCGGCTTGATCGCCGAGGTCGTCATCCGTACCAACCCGCTGCCGCCCCTGCAGCGCTGGATCCGCGCCGAAAGAGTCGACCCTCGGGATCTGCGCGACTCGCTGCTGCGGCCCGGCGCCGTCCTCTGGGACGGCACGAGCAGCTGGGCTCTGGTCGAAGGCCACGCCGTCGACGTCGATGCCGAACTCGATCGACTTCGCCAGCTGTCCAGCATCGTCGAGGTCGACACCCCGCCAGAGCTTCCGCCCTACCGCTGGAGCCTCAGCCCCACCGACGCGGCCCACGTCGATCGAGAAATCGATGGATCGTTCATCGCCAGCATCGGCGTCGGGACGGTATGGACCGACCGAGCCCAACCGCCACGCGAACTCGATCCGGTAGCGGCACAGATCGCCCAACGGGCCAAGATGCTCTTCGACCCGACCGGCCGATTCAATCCCGGCCGAGAACCAGGAGGCTGACATGGATCTCCGCCTCGACATCGAAGACCTCAACGCGTGCGTGCAATGCGGCCTGTGCCTGCCCCACTGCCCGACCTACCGCGTCACCGGCGATGAAACCCTGTCGCCACGCGGCCGAATCCGACTGATGCGCGAGGTGCAAGACGGCGGCGCCCCCGTCACCCCCGAGATCATCGATGCGTTCGACACGTGCGTGCAATGCCGCGGTTGCGAACCGGCCTGTCCCAGCGGCGTTCCGTACGGCAGCTTGATCGAATCGGCCCGCGAAGCGCTGGTCGACGACCACCAGGTCCCCACTCGGCTCCAGCGCATCGGTTTCTGGCCCCTCGGTCGACCTCGCGTCTTACGGCTGGGCTCGACCCTTCTCGCGATCCTCGCCCGGCTCCGTCTCGCACCCAAACGCCTTGGACTTCCCACCAACCTCCCCTGGCGGCGCTCACCGCACCGCGCCTCGGGAGCAGATGTCTACCTGTTCACCGGTTGCGTGATGGATGCGTGGCAACGAGACGTCCACCACGCCGCCCAACGGGTGATCGAAACGGCCGGCTACGGCGTCACCCCAACCGCGGACCTCGCTCCCTGCTGCGGCGCCCTGCACGCCCACGCCGGCCTCGGCAACCCCGCTCGGCAACGGGCCAAAGCCACGATCGCAGCGCTCTCCACCGATGACCGTCCCATCCTTGTCGATTCCGCCGGCTGTGGCGCCGCCATGAAGGACTACGGCCATCTGCTCGGTACGCCCGAGGCGGAAGCGTTTGCCGCCCGGGTGTTCGACATTCAGGAATGGCTAGCAGCGCGAGTCGACGAACTCCCGTCAGCAACCCCCCTGCCGATCTGCGTCGCTGTCCAAGACCCCTGCCACCTTCGTCACGTGCAACGGGTCCACGACGCAACGCGAACCGTTCTGCAGCCCTACGTGCATCGTCTGATCGAAATCGACGACGACGGCATCTGCTGCGGGGCTGGCGGGGCCTTCTCCGTCGCCCATCCCGACCTGGCCAGCGACATTCGCGCCCGCAAGGTTGCCGCGATCGACCGGGTGTCCCCAGACACGGTCGCCAGCGCCAACCCCGGATGTTCCATGCACCTCGGTAACGCCGGCGTCATCACCGAACACCCGATGACCATCATCGACCGCGCCCTTCGCGGCCCCCGCTGACGCCAAGGCGCTTGCGAACCT